>NZ_OY782764.1:985000-1240000 GCF_963678225.1 uncultured Cohaesibacter sp.
TGGCGAATTGATCACGGCAGGGACCAAAGGCAACCGCCTTTCGCGCTCCATACGTCCGGTCTCCCACCGGCGCGAAATTCAGGTCAGCACCATTTCAACTCTTGGTGACGAAAATCTGGTAACCACCAAGCCATTCATGCTCATCTCGGCCAGCCTTGAAACCAAGAAAAGCCTGAATGTGAATTTTCCGGCGTTTGACCCGGTTCGTATCTTTTCTTCTTCGGCAGAAAAGAAGCCGCAAACGTCAAACCTGCAGGACGATCAGCTCTATTCGGCTAACGTGGAAGGCGAAATGCGCCTTCGGAGCGAGCCCCTCAATCTGGTCAGCAATTACAAACTGGACGCAGGGCGCCCGAGCAACTTCGAAATTCGGCGCCTCGTTGACCAGTCAGCATTGTTTCTCTCAGCAGACAACGATCCGACAGAACCTGCCTTTGGCGTCATTGACCCGGGGCGGTTTGAATTCCCAGCCACATCAGTTGATGCGATGGCGCCTTCCTATATCCGCATTGTGCCGGAAAATATGAGTTCCATTACCAAGACGGAACTGAATGGGCAGGGCACCGAGACCGAGGAAAAGATCGTTGTTGCCGTACAGGGTGATACGGTTCGCAACCTGTTGCTTGAAAACGAAGCCACCGAAGAAGAAGCAGCCAATCTCGCAGACCTGTTTGCAAACAAGGCAGGCATCGAAGCGCTTTCCAATAACCAGCGCATGCGCATTGTCTACCAGCTGGTACATGATGGCATCCGTGAGCGTAAGCCACTGCGAATCAGCCTTTATCTTGGCGAAGAACATCAGATAACGGTCGCGCGTTCGGATCAGGGTATCTTCCAGGTTGCTGATGAGCCGGTGGAAAGCACGCTTTCCCTTTCTGCCGCCGCGGAAAATCTGACCAATCTTCAGAGTGGACCGCGTCTTTCGGTATATGAATCGGTCTATCAGACAGCCCTTAACAATGGCATCGCGCCGGAGATGATCGATGAAATGATCAAGATCATGTCCTTTGATGTCGACTTCAATGCCAAGGTCAAACCTGGCGACTCCTTGCAGCTTTTCCATTCTGTGCCAGAAGATGGCGATGCAGAAAAAGCGGAAATCATGTTCATCGAGATTCAGCTCAATGGTGAGACCAAACGCTATTACCGCTACCGCACGCAGGATGACGGCATTGTTGACTATTATGATGAAAATGGCCGCAGCGCGAAAAAATTCCTGATGCGCAAACCCGCACCCGGAGCCAAATTCCGCTCACCTTTCGGCTGGCGTCGCCATCCGATTCTAAAGATCATGCGTCTGCATAAAGGTGTCGACTGGTCCGCTCCACGTGGTACGCCGATTCTTGCATCCGGCAACGGTCGTCTCATCACCCGCAAATGGTCCAGCGGGTATGGCAAATTCATCCAGATCCAGCATACCAACGGCTATGCCACCGGTTACGCCCATATGACGCGCTTCGAACCGGGTCTGGAGGTTGGCGATTATGTCCATCAGGGCCAGATCATTGGCTATGTCGGCTCGACCGGCCTTTCGACCGGCCCGCATTTGCACTATGAGGTCACTGTGAATGGTCGCCATGTGGACCCGATGCGCATTCGCCTGCCGCGGGGCCGCACTTTGAGTGGTGACATGCTCGCCAGCTTCACGCAGGAACGAGAACGCATCAACGATCTTCTGGGCAAGCCAAGCGAAGTGCAGGTGGCTCAGAACGATACGGACTAAGAACTCAGCAATAGTGTGTGAATCAAAAAGCCCCGACAGCCAGTCTGCCGGGGCTTTCTTTATCTGCTTTGCTTGCCTTAAGGCGAAAGAAGAGACTTGTTTATTCTTCCACACCGAAGGTCAAAGCATCATCCTTGACCACAACATGCACGCGTGACCCATCCAGAATACCGCCCGAGAGCAGTTCCTCGGCAAGAGGGTCCTGAATATAGCGCTGGATCACCCGCTTCAGCGGACGAGCACCATAAGCCGGATCATATCCCTTGTTGGCCACCCATTGGGTTGCTTCATCATCCAGCACCAACTCGATCTTGCGATCGGCCAGAAGATTGGCCAGATGCTTCATCTGAATGGCCACGATGGAAGCCATATGCTCGCGCATCAGGCGATGGAAGATAATGATCTCATCAATCCTGTTGAGGAACTCAGGCCGGAAGGCAGCCCGGACAACGTCCAGAACCCGCTCCCTGTCGGCCTCGCTAAGATCCGTTTCCTCCTTGCCAAGCAGGAATTCGGCCCCAAGGTTCGAGGTCATGATGATCAGGGTATTGCGGAAATCCACCGTACGCCCTTGCCCGTCAGTCAAACGACCATCATCCAGAACCTGCAGCAGAACGTTGAAGACATCCGGATGCGCCTTTTCGATCTCATCGAACAGGATCACCTGATAAGGACGCCGCCGAACCGCTTCGGTCAACACGCCGCCTTCTTCATAACCCACATAGCCCGGAGGCGCACCGATGAGCCGCGCCACCGAGTGCTTCTCCATGAACTCGGACATGTCGAGCCTGACCATGGCATGTTCATCATCGAACAGGAAGTCCGCCAGCGATTTGGTCAATTCGGTTTTACCGACACCGGTTGGCCCGAGGAACATGAACGACCCGATCGGGCGATTCGGATCCTGCAGACCGGCCCGTGCACGACGCACGGCCTTGGAAACGGCAGCGACCGCTTCCGCCTGCCCGATCACCCGTTCGCCAAGCTCGGCTTCCATACGCAACAGCTTGTCCCGCTCGCCTTCCAGCATCTTGTCGACCGGAATCCCGGTCCAGCGCGAGATGACATGGGCGATATGGTCAGACTGAACAGACCGCTCGACCATGGCGCCGCCCTGCTGGGTGCGTTCTTCCACTTCGGCAAGCGTGGCTTCAAGGCGCGGAATTTCGCCATAGGCCAACTCACCAGCCTTGGCCAAGTCGCCCCGACGCTGCGCCTGTTCAAGCTGAACACGGGCTTCGTCGAGCTGTTCCTTCAGCTTGGTCGCATCAGAAAGCTTGTTCTTTTCCGCCTGCCAGCGCTGGGTCAGCCCTGCCGATTCTTCTTCAAGTCCGGCCAGTTCCTCTTCCAGCTTTTCAAGCCGATCCCGTGAGGCATCATCGTCCTCTTTCTTGAGGGCTTCGCGCTCGATCTTGAGCTGAATGATACGACGATCCAATTCGTCCAGCTCTTCAGGCTTGGAATCCACCTGCATACGCAGCCTTGAAGCGGCTTCGTCCATCAGGTCGATGGCCTTGTCGGGCAAAAAGCGATCGGTGATATAGCGATCCGAAAGAGTGGCGGCAGAAACCAGCGCGTTATCACTGATTCGCACCCCGTGGTGAAGTTCATACTTCTCCTTGAGGCCACGCAGAATGGACACCGTATCAGCCACAGTCGGTTCATTGACCATAACAGGCTGGAACCGGCGGGCCAGCGCCGCATCCTTTTCGACATATTTGCGATATTCATCCAGCGTGGTTGCACCAACGCAGTGCAGCTCGCCCCGCGCCAAGGCTGGCTTAAGCAGGTTGGACGCGTCCATGGCGCCATCAGACTTGCCAGCCCCCACCAGCGTGTGCATTTCGTCGATGAAAAGGATCAGTTCGCCACTGGCCGCTTCCACTTCACTGAGCACAGCTTTAAGGCGCTCCTCAAACTCACCGCGATATTTTGCACCAGCAATCAAGGCCCCCATATCCAGCGCCAGAAGACGCTTGTCCTTAAGAGATTCGGGCACATCGCCATTGATAATGCGAAGAGCCAGCCCTTCTGCAATGGCAGTTTTACCCACACCGGGTTCACCAATCAGAACCGGATTGTTCTTTGTCCGGCGGGACAGCACCTGAATGGTACGACGAATCTCGTCATCACGCCCGATCACCGGATCAAGCTTGCCATCGCGCGCATCCTGCGTCAGATCGCGGGCATATTTCTTGAGCGCATCATAGCCCTCTTCTGCCGAAGCGGAATCAGCGGTACGCCCTTTGCGAATTTCTTCAATTGCGCGATTGAGATTCTGCGGCGAAACGCCCGCCTTGTTCAGAATCTTGCCAGCGTCACTGTCTGTCAGCATGCTGATAGCCAACAGCAACCGTTCAACAGTGACGTAGGAATCACCAGCCTTCTTGGCAATTTCTTCGGCTTTTTCGAACAGTTTGGCCATATGTGGCGACAGATAAAGCTGTCCCGCGCCCGCGCCGGAAACGGACGGGATGGATTTGAGATGATCTTCCAGAAGCAGGCGCACCTGCGCCGACTGGCCACCAGACCGGTCAATCAGACCAGAAGCCATACCTTCCTTGTCATCCATTAAAACCTTGAGAATATGCTCCGGCAAGAAGGCCTGATGCCCCTGCCCGATCGCATAGGTTTGCGCAGACTGCATGAAGCCGCGCGCACGCTCCGTGTAGCGTTCCAAGTTCATTGTCACTCTCCTTGTGCACAGTCCTGATCATCCAGCCTTGGCATGATCGAGATGCCACCCTTGAATTTGACTATCGCACAAGCTCCTGATCTGTTCCAGCGAGCAGGACGATGAGCCAGCCAGCCTCCCTGCTATCCTAGCCAGAGAGGTCTCCCCCTCAATATGGTGTTGCATTTGCGCAACAAAAGAGGCAACTATGAATTAATTTCCAGCTGAGACTACCTCCTCCTCCTTGCCCCGACATTGCGGGCCTTTTCCCAAAGGAAGCCCTCCCATGAGCATTTCTCTCAAAGCCATATATCGCTACCCAATCAAGGGCTTTACCCCGCAGCTTCTGTCGCAGACCGAGATTTCAGAAGGCAAGCCACTACCATGGGACCGCGCCTTTGCTATTGAGAATGGAGCCAGCGGCTTTGACACCCAAGCCCCCGCCCATCTTCCAAAGATTCATTTTCTGATGCTAATGAAACAGCCCGAGCTGGCAGCCCTCAAAACCGAGTTTGATCCGGAAACCGGAGCACTGACCATCAGTAAAGAGGGAGAAAGGGTCGCCGAGGGCAATCTGTTCAACCCTGAATCCATGCAAACCGCACTCAATTACCTGTCCAGCTATTGCGCCAAACCCCTGCGCGGCACCCCAAGCCTGCTGCATGCGGAGAATTTTGCCTTCACCGATTCCAAAACGCAGGATATCACGCTCATCAATCTGGCATCCGTAGAAGAAATCAGCGAGAAGGCAGGCAGCGCGCTTGATCCCTTACGTTTCCGCGGCAATTTCTATATTGAAGGGGCCAAGCCGTGGCAGGAGCATGACTGGGTCGGCAAGGATGTAACCATCGGCGGCCTTCGCTTCCATGTTCGCAAGCGCACGCAACGATGCGCGGCCACCAACGCCAACCCCACCACTGGTGAGCGAGACCAGAATATCCCGAAACTACTGATGACCCATTTCGACCATTGTGACTGCGGCATACATCTAATGCCCTTGCAAAACGGAATCCTGCAGCCGGGCGCCACACTGGAATTCCCACTGGAGGAATAAGGCACCCGATTCTCTTTTCGCTTTTGCTCGCCAGAAAGCAACAGACAATAAAAAGTGGGGCACCTTTGCGGGCGCCCCATCAACTCAGTCAAGGTAGAGGGTATTTATAAGAGGGGAATGCCTTATTTAAAGGCCATTGTTGCTTTGACAGCGGTCTGCCAACCGGCATACAGCTTGTCGGCTTCTTCTGCCTCCATCTTCGGAGCAAAAGTGCGATCAACGCCAAAGTTCTGAACGATGTCGTTCTTGTCTTTCCAGAAACCAACAGCCAGACCAGCCAGATAGGCAGCACCCAGTGCGGTCGTTTCAATGCACATCGGACGTTCAGCCGGTGTCTGCAGGAAGTTGGCCTGGATTTGCAGCAACAGATCGTTGGCAACCGCCCCGCCATCAACACGCAGTTTTTCAAGCTTGATGCCAGAGTCCGCTTCCATCGCGGAAACAACATCGCGGGTCTGGTAGCACAGGGATTCCAGCGTAGCCCGAACGAAATGTTCCTTGGTCGTCCCACGGGTCAGACCAAATATCGCACCGCGCACTTCCGAATCCCAGTATGGAGCACCAAGACCCACGAAGGCAGGAACCATGTAAACCCCATCAGAGCCCTGCACACGGGTTGCGTACAATTCACTGTCTCTGGCTTCACGGAACATGCGCAGGCCATCACGCAGCCATTGAATGGCAGAACCGGCCACAAAAATGGAGCCCTCAAGAGCATATTCCACTTTGCCGTCAACGCCCCAGGCGATGGTCGTCAGCAGGCCGTTTTTGGAAGGAACAGCCTTCTCGCCGGTATTCATCAGCAAGAAGCAGCCAGTGCCATAGGTGTTCTTGACCATGCCTTCGGTAAAGCAAGCCTGACCGAACAGGGCAGCCTGCTGGTCACCAGCCATACCGGCAATCGGCAGCTCCATGCCCTGGAAGGCATCTTTGGAGGTCATGCCATAGACTTCGGAGTTCGGGCGCACTTCTGGCAGCATGGAAGCTGGAACAGTGAGATGAGCAAGCAGTTCTTCATCCCATTTCAGCTCGTGAATGTTATACATCAGAGTGCGCGATGCGTTGGTATAGTCTGTGACATGCACTTTGCCGCCAGTCAGCTTCCAGACCAGCCAGGAGTCGATCGTGCCAAACAGCAGATCGCCTTTTTCGGCTTTCTCACGTGCCCCTTCCACATTGTCCAGAATCCATTTGACCTTGGTGCCAGAGAAATAGGCATCGATCAGCAGGCCGGTTTTGCTGCGGAATTCGTCATTAAGACCCTTTTCCTTCAACTCATTGCAGACATCCATGGTCTGGCGAGACTGCCAAACGATGGCATTGTAAACTGGACGACCGGTATTCTTGTCCCAAACCACAGCGGTTTCGCGCTGGTTGGTGATACCGATAGCGGCAACTTCAGAAACCTTCACATCCGGAGCAGACAGCAATTCGGCCACAACGGACTGCACCGAAGACCAAATTTCCATTGCATCATGCTCAACCCAGCCCGGTTTCGGGAAGATCTGGGTGAATTCCTTCTGAGTGACCTGCGCAATCTGGCCAGAATGATCGAACAGGATCGCTCTTGAGCTTGTGGTGCCCTGGTCGATAGCAAGTACGTATTTCTTTTCCATTTGATAATTCCTCCACGATGTCTATGAGGCAGGCGCCTTTCAGCGCCCGCAATTTGTTTTTATTCACCAATCAGGCAAAGAGAACCTGATAAAGCGCAGCGCCACAAATACCGCCGCAGATCGGGCCGAGCACGGGAATCCAGGCATAGCCCCAGTTGCTGCCGCCCTTGCCGGGAATAGGCAGAAGAGCATGGGCGATACGTGGGCCCAGATCACGAGCCGGGTTGATGGCGTAGCCCGTTGTGCCACCCAGAGACAAACCAATCGCAACAATTAGGAAGCCGACGATCAGCGGGTTGACCCCATCAGCAAACTGGTTGGCCCCGATGCCTTGCAGGCAGAAAAGCAGCACGGCCGTTCCAATGAATTCACTGATGAAGTTGGCAACAGGGCTCTTGATGGCAGGACCCGTTGAAAAGACGCCAAGCTTGGTGCCTTCATCTTTCGTTTCAGCCCAGTGGGGACCATACATCAGCACGATTATGGCAGCACCAAGGAAACCGCCAACCATCTGGCCCGCAATATATTCCGGCACCAGAGCCCAGGGGAAGGCCCCGACGGCGGCCAGACCGATGGTTACGGCAGGGTTGATGTGTGCGCCGGTGAATTTCCCGGTGACATAGACCGCCATGGCAACAGCAAAACCCCAGCCAAAGGCGATCACGATCCAACCGCCTCCCTTGCCATAGGATTTTTCCAGAGATGTGTTAGCGCACACACCAGCCCCGAAAATGATCAGCAGCATGGTGCCAATCATTTCACCAATAAAGTTTTCCAATTCTTCCTCCACATGTATTTCTGCAACTGCAAGGAGCGCAAAGCGTCGCTCCTTTCCTTCCCCCGGCAGGCTGGCCGGCATCGTCCTCCCAAACGATGCCTAAGCACAGACGAAGGATATCTTTCCTTGGACGGAGCAGTGCAGGTGTTTCCAAATGACCTGCCCGGATCCGGAACTCCGAGGAAAGAGAACAGCAAACGGCTCAACCCTATACAGAGGCACATTTAGTCGTGTGCTGAAACTTCTCTTGAAAACCGCTGCAATCAGAACGCAACCTCGATGCGCTTCATGACGGCCTGAGTTTCATTCGTTGTGCGGGCTTCATCCCATCCCAAAAGCTCGGCCATAAGAGCCACAACTCTCGGAACAGCGGACGCAGCCGCATTTTTATCGATCAATGCAAGAGTGATACGCCCGCAGATAAAGTCAGATGCAGAAACAGCAGCTTCCTTTTCAATGGCATAGGGCACTTCAGCCTCGATAAAGGCGTAGTCAGGATGCAGGCGCTGGTTCAACCCCTGCTCCTTGGCGATGCGGGCAACATGCTCTGCCTGATCGCCGTAGGCTTCGTTCAGATGCTTCGCAACGGCCTCATCCAGATCATAGCTTTTGGCGATCACGCCAGCCTGATCAGGTGAGAAGGCTTCAGCACCGATCACTTTCATGTCGTGTGTGCGGCTTCCGCCGACAGATCCGAAGACACCACCCTTGATGACGGTATCCACGGCCTGCTCGGCCATCAGACGATAGGTCGTCCATTTGCCGCCCGAAATGGTCACAAGACCGGAGTCATCTTCGATGATCACATGGTCACGCGCCAATTGTGAGGTGTCCTTTGCGTTGGGATTGAAGACCAGCGGACGGATACCGCTCCAAGCTGATTTCACATCCTTTTCGGTCACATCGATATCGAAATAGCGACGGACATAGCTCAACAGATAGCTGATATCTTCCGCAGACACTTCGGGATGGGATTCCACCTTGCATTCATTATCGGTAGTACCCACAAGCGCCTGCCCTTGCCATGGCAAAATGAACAACACGCGACCGTCATCGGTTTTCGGGATCAGCAATCCGCCATCCGGTGGCACGAAGTTGGCGTCGAGTATCATGTGAATGCCAGAGCTGACCTTCAAGATAGGCTTGGCTGCCGTATCATCCATCTTGCGAATGCCATCGGCAAACGGCCCAGTCGCGTTGATCACCTTCTTGGCTTTGACATCCCATTCTTCGCCCGTATAGGCATCACGCACACGGGCACCCGCCACATTCTTTGCCTCATCATGCAGAAGAGAGACAACTTCCACGTGGTTGGCCAGAACGGCACCGGCACGCTCGGCAGTCATGGCAATGGAAATCGCCATACGAATATCAACAAACTGGCCATCATAATAGAGAATGCAGGCTTTCAACCCTTTGGCGTGCAGCATAGGAAAGCGCCGAATAGCTTCCTTGGCGCTGATGATCTTGCTGTGGCCGATATTCATCTTGCCAGACAGGATGTCATACATCTTGAGACCGGCATACAGGTAAGGAACCTGCCACCAGGAATAGACCGGGGTGATCAGCGGCAAACGGTTGGATAGATGAGGCGCGTTGCGTAGGAAAGCACCGCGTTCATGCAGCGCTTCGCGCACCAGATTATACTGTTCCTTGTCAAGCCTTTTAACTGCAGCTTCAAGATAGCGCACACCACCATGCACCAACTTGGTGCAGCGACTGGACGTCCCTTCACAAAAATCATAGCGTTCAACAAGAGCCGTTCTCAGACCGCGTGTTGCCGCATCCAGAGCAATCCCACACCCTGTCGCGCCACCACCAATCACAAGCACGTCAAATGGGGTGTCGTCATGCAATTTCTTCAGAGTTTCGGATCTCATCTCTTCCTCCCGAATAAACCGACAAGGTCTGGTTTTCTTTGAGGCAGAACCTCAAAATGTTCGTTTTTGTATCTTTTCTTTCGTTATTTATATCATTGCTCGAAATAATGTTCAATTGAGTAATTCTAAGGCATTAAACGAAAGAATAAGAACACCAACAGACGCTGTGCAGAAAAGACGAAGTGCATTGGATTTTCGACGCTAAAACAGAAGCTTATGAGACACAAGGCAAAGGAAGGCATTACAGCCCAAAAGACACAGGAAGAAAGAGAAAAGGGAAAAAGGAAAATGAAGCTTCTGAGGTACCAGAAAACAAACTATTCGAAAGGTGAGCGTAAAATTACTAGGTCATAAATTTTCGTTTGAATAAAAACGAACATCCCCGCGATACTGCGTCTTTAAGACCCGAAATTCAGCTCTCTAACACCAGATGAGCGGTAACGGTGGAGGATTTGATAAGCTCGTCATAGGGCGCAGGAGGCAGGCAATCCAGAAACAGACCATCAAGCTCCGTTATGTTGCCCAGTTTAACCATCGCACGCCGCCCAAACTTTGTGTGATCGGTTGCCAGAAAGGTGGTTCGGGAATTCTCAATAATCGTCTGGGCGACCCGAACCTCCCGATAGTCGAAATCCAGCAGCGTGCCATCTTCATCTATTCCGGAAATACCGATTACGCCGAAATCGACCTTGAACTGCTTGATGAAATCGATGGTTGCTTCACCAATCACGGCCAGATCACGCGGGCGCACATGCCCAGGCGCGATAGAAACATCAAAGCTTTCCTGCTGGCTCAGTTTGGCGGCAACATTGATATTGTTGGTCACCACATTGAGATTCTTGTGATTGAGCAAAGCGTCGGCCACAGCTTCGGTGGTTGTGCCGATATTGAGAAAAAGGGACGCCCCATCAGGAATATGCGCAGCAACCATCTGACCGATTCTGGCTTTCTCATCCTTCATCACTTCGCGCCGCTCGGTGTAATCGACATTGCGCGTATTGGATATCAGGCTCGCTCCCCCGTGATAGCGGCGCAAGATGCCGTGGTCACACAAAAGCGCGATATCCCGCCGGATGGTCTGTGGAGTGATGTCGAAGAGAGCAGCCAGTTTTTCAATGCCAACAAAGCCCTCAGAGCGCGCAATCTCAACGATCTTTTCCTGTCTCTGATTAAGCCCCTTCTGGGTTGCGGTGGCATTCTGGCCGGTTACCATTTTTCTTCTCCACTTTGATAAAGCCTGATTATTTCAAGCATATCCGCTTTCCTTATACACCGGATGGGCGCGCGGGTTCCACCGATAATGGGTAGCAATACGGGGATTAATCGAAGGTTTCCGAAACTGACGGCCTATCAAGGCGCAGACCTTTGCCACCGTTATCGGCTAGCGTCCATCTGACGCATCCCCGACTTTGATCGATTTCCCCCGCATGAACCAGCGGATGACTATTCAGGATCACATGCAGAAATCTCTCTTGAAAAGTCCATCAACTGTCTGCCTGCCATTTTCAAAGCCTATTGAACCTGCTAGTCGTCCAACAAACAAAATGATATTCAAATTCGAAAATAGCTTTTATGCGCTTCTCTTGAACATCACAGCGACCAATATGATGGCCAAGCAAGAATAGAAGGGATATACAGTCCTGGCGTCGCATGAAGTCTCGCGGATTGGACGCATCGGGTTCGCGAGCAAGCCAAAGGCAGTATTCCAGAGTCATATGAAAACAATCATTATCATGCGCTGCGCTCCCGATCTGGAGCACGAATTCTCTGGCGTCACGTCAGATGATATTTGTTTTCTGCCATCCTTCTATGGAGACACCGCGCCGCAAAAGACTGCGGACAGTACTTATTTTCACTATTTCAAAGGCGGTAAATGGTCGGGCATTTACGACCTGTTCCAGAGCTATCCCGACCTCATCGACAATTTCGACTATTTCTGGTTCGTTGATGATGACATCCGTGCCTCATGCCAGACCGCATTGGACTTCATCAAAATAGTCGAGGAAAACAGCTTCCAGCTGGCTCAACCGGCGCTGACAAGCGACAGTTATTGGGCCCACCGGATCACGCTGGAAAACAGGGGCTTGCTCTACCGCAATACCAATCTGGTCGAGCTCATGATGCCGATCATGCATCGCGATTTCCTCAAGCGTGCTCTCCCCCTGTTCAAAGACCGCGACGCTGCCATGGGAATAGACTTCATGTGGCATCAGCTGACCAATGATCCCGCAAAAGATGTCGCCATCATTGACGCCACCCCCATGCAACATTCACGCCCGAGGCAAAAGCTCCTCAACAATGCGATGAAAAAATGCAACAAGGATATTTTTCAAGAGCGAGACGACACGATCCGGCAATTCTCGATTAAAAGACAAATGCCGGTCGTTCTTGGTGCCAAAACCCGCGAAAACCGGATCATTAAGCGGAATGCCATGCTGCTGTTGCGCCTCGCGTTGGAGCTGGGGCGGTTGCGCACTGACATGAAGATGCAAAAACTCAGGCTCAGAGATTTTCGCAATCTCTTGATCCATCAGCTGTTTGGCAAAACTGATTCGGATACCTTCGACAGGCAATCATTCTCTTCCGCAACACGCCAACTGTCCGCGACGAAGCCCCCCGAACGATAGCCTTCTCTATCGGGTCGACGCTCTATAGCGCACGCATAGCCAGTCCGGCCTCATGCTTATTTATTCCTGTTATCCAGCGCAGATCGCGGTAAGCTTGATCTCCATCAGACGATGATGCGCCCTTCCCCTCACCTTGAACAATGACAAAGGAAGCCAAGATGCAAAAGAGACAATTGGGAAATGGACTGAAAGTCAGTGCCCTCGCTCTAGGCGCCATGGGCTATGGCAAAGGCCGGGAGATTGAAGACCGGGACGACATGATTGCCCTGCTTCGTGCAGCTGTCGAGCGCGGCATGGACTTCTTTGATACCGCTGAGGTCTATGGCCCCTGGACCAATGAAAAAATGGTGGGCGAAGCCTTTGCGGGTATGCGCGATAAGGTAATCTTGGCAACCAAATTCGGCTGGAATATCGACCAGACAACTGGAGAACATCTTGGCGGCGTTAACAGCCGTCCCGAACAGATCCGCTCTGTTGCAGAAGGCAGCCTCAAGCGCCTCGGCACAGACTATATCGATCTGTTCTACCAGCATCGCGTCGACCCCGATGTCCCGGTCGAAGAGGTGGCGGGAACGGTCGGCGACCTGATCAATGAAGGCAAGGTCCGCTGGTTTGGCATGTCTGAAGCCAGCGCCACGTCTATCCGCCGTGCCCATGCCGAATATCCCGTCGCCGCTCTGCAAAGTGAATATTCCCTATGGACCCGCGAGCCAGAGGAAGAAATCATTCCGCTGCTTGAAGAATTGGGCATCGGTCTGGTTCCCTTTTCACCCTTGGGCAGAGGTTTCCTCACAGGGAAAATCGACACAGTCACCGAATTCAGCTCCAATGACATGCGCAGCCAAATGCCTCGGTTCGACGAAGAGTCCCGTGCCGCTAACAAACAATTTGTCAGCCTTCTTACTGAAATAGCAGAGCGTCAGGGCGCCACACCGGCTCAAATTGCCCTTGCCTGGCTATTGGCACGCAAGCCCTTTATCGTTCCGCTCTTTGGTACGCGCAAACTGGAACGCTTTGAAGAAAATATCGGAGCTCTTGATGTCAGCTTGAGCATAGAGGATCTGGCAGAAATTGAAGAGGCAGACCTCAAGGTACAAGGAGCGCGCTATTCGGACGCAATGCTTCAATTTTCTGGTAAGTAGCCCAAAGGCAAACAAACAGGCTGCCGTTGCCCTTCAAATCAAACCTGAAGCCATCGGCAGCAATCAAAACCGCGCGCACAAACCCAACGCCCGCTTTACTCAAGCGATTAAACGCACAGATTGTTCAAAAGAAGAAATGGTGCCGCTGATAGGACTTGAACCTACGACCCACGCATTACGAATGCGTTGCTCTACCAACTGAGCTACAGCGGCTTACCAGTGTCCGGTCATGAGACCGATCCGTTTCTGGTCCCCGAAGCCTGCCTGCATCAAAAGCGTAATTCAACGCAAAGCCACTGATCAAACGATCAAAAACGGGGTGGCCTCTCTTAGCCAATTCCATGAACGAGAGCAAGAGGCAAAATCGCTTTGTGGTGGAAATTCCAAAAGGCGTAAACAGATCTGGTTAGAAAATCCTTCCAGACGAAAAAAGGGCCCGGTTTACCAACGGGCCCTTTTGTTTTCTTGAACTGTACAGAATCAGAAAAGTTTGAACCGCTTTTCCGGTTTGTGTGCTGTGCCATCCTTCTTCGGTCCGGGATCGTCAGGAGGGAATGGCATCGGAAACTCGACTTCTTTCGGTTTCTCGATTGCGACCTTGTCAGTGGATTTTTCCACGCGCTCTGCTTTTGGCTCTTCCGCTTTGGCGTCCTTGGTTTCAGCCTCAGGCTTTTCCTCTTCTGCGCTTAACGTATCCTTGGTCACTTCCGGCTCTTCAGGCTCATCAGGAGGTGTCGAACCAGCTTCTTCTGCTGCGGCCTCCACAACAGCGGGGTCAGACGCGGCTTCGCTCTCCTCTTCCGTTTCGGCCTCGACGACAGGCTCTTTCTGCTGAGGCTCTTCAGGGGTGATTTCCTCAACAATATCTTCAGAAACAGCGAAGGCCTTTTCCTTCTCTTGCGAACCATCAGACGGAATGAGAACCATCTTCTCTTCAGAGGTTGGTTGCAGCTCGCTGCTATCCAGAACAGGCTGTTCAGCATGAGCCGCTTCGCGTACAGGCACTTTCCACTCATAGGCATCAATCTTGCCCGTTACAGGGGAAATCGGCTGCCAGACCTCGCTGACCTGCCCATCGGCCGTCCATGCAGGGTCGCGATGAGCCCCCACAGCGCGGGCCAGCCACTGGCGAACCAGACCGAAGTCATTCTTCTCGCCTTCTTCGAGCTCGGCCATCAACATGCAGATACGGGGTGTCAGATGACTTTCAGCCATAGGCTCGAGCAAACTGCGGGCTTCTGCCCATTCACGTGCATCAATAAAGGCGCGCGCCATGGCAAGCTTGGATTCGACATGGTCTGGCATCAGGCCAAACAGAACCCGCATGCGCTTGAGCCGATCCATAGCGGTGTCCCCATCCTTGATATAGACATAGGCTTGGGCCAGATCCGGATGCGGCTCAATGCGCCAAGCCGCTTCAACCAGCTTGGAAGCTTTGCGATAATCCCGTGCGTCATTCAGAATGCGTGCTTGCATCGTGACAGCCGGAACAAGCCCTGGCGCCAGTTTGCATGCTTCGCTGAGCAATGGCCGCATGGACAGATCCGCATTGTCTTCCCCTTCCAGCTCCATGGCCTGAGCGGTTAGGATCACAGCGCGCTGACGGCGGAAGTCCGCTTTTTCTATATGCTTGTTGGCGTAATTCTGCGAGAGCGTCACCAGAGCGCCCTGCCAATCTTCACCAGCAGTCTGCATATCGAACAGGGCAGCACCAGCCCAACCCGGCGCCTTTTTGCTCTCGTCCGTTGCAGCTTTAGCCATTTGCAGGGCCTCTTCCATATCACCGCGTCGCTGCGCCTCGATATAGAGCCCACGCCGACCAAGCGCACGGGTTTCATCGGTGTCGAGCATGGCCTCAAAGCTCTGACGTGCTTTGGTGGGCTCGCCTGCCAGCTGCGCTGTCTGCGCCTCCAGCATCAGGGTCATTGGTTCCTGCCCGATCAGCTTGCGTGCCTTGGCGGCCTGCTTGCGTGCCAGAGCCAGATCACCAACGCCCACGGCAATCATGCCGGTTGAGAGCGCCTTATAGCCCTTGTCACGACGGCGGGAGGAAAAGAAGCCGGTCACCGAGCGTGGCGAATTCCAGATGCTTTTGATAACGATCCACAACACAACGGCAACGCCCATCGCAGCCACAATGAGCAGAAAGCCCATCAGCAAAGAAACCTCAAAGCCCATATCGAGCCAAGGCCAGTTGATGATGATTTCCCCGGGGCGATCAGCCAGCCAGGCACCGCCAAACGCGATGGCCAGCAAGACAGCAAAAAAGATGAGTGCTTTAATCATAACGTTCCGTTCCCCACCTTAACTCGCTTTATCGCTGGCGCCAGTGCCGAACTCAGCGCGAATGGTGTCCATCGCCGCATTCACTGCAATGCGAGCCTTCAATCCTTCAATCCAGTCGGCACCCGCTTTTGAAGTGCGGGCCGCTTCAGGCAAGGCGTCCCATTCTTCTGCGGCTTTCACCAGATCACCTTGTTTGACATGAAATTCGATAACGCCAAGCCGACTGGTCAGGCTATCGCCTTTCTGTTCGCCATTGAGGGAGCGAACCTTGACCATGCTCTGAGCACTGATCAGGAATTTATCGAGCAATGTCGTAGCCCCTGCGCCTTCCGCTTCGCGCAGGATATCGTCATATCTGGCGCGGAAGCCTGATGCCAGCTGCTGCGCTGTTGGTGCGCCGGTTGCCGCATAGTCCTGAAGCGCAGTAACCGCCTCATGATCACCAACCACATTGGCAAAGGTCTTAAGCGCCAATTCATAATTGGCACCCGATGCAACAGCATTCTCCAAACCAGCCAGAGCAATCGTGCGAGCCGAGCTCTGCATCCGCTCGGACAGGTTATTCTCTTCAAGAGCTGTGACCCGCTCGCGCAAGGATGACGTTTCGGTGGTCATCTTTTCCGAGAAATTGGTAAGATCCACAACCACATCATTGATGCGGCGATCGGCGGACGACAAAATATCATCCCTTGCCGCTTGCAGATCTGCTTCAAGTTTGGCGGCCTGCTCGGCAGCCTTGCTTTCGATCAACGCACCCTGCTCTGCGGTCTGGGACTGCAAGGTCGCCAATTGAGCCTTGGCGTCAAGCAGCTCTGTCTGCAGGGAATCAATGGCACTAACACTTTCCTTCAACTCATCAATGCGACCGGCAAGCGCTTCCAGCTGCAATCCGACCGGGCTGTTGCTATCCACCGGAGCAGCCTCTTCATCGCTGGCCCCTTCTTCAGATGCCGTTGCACCATCCCCAGCGCCGCCCAAAGCAGCAAGCTTGGTTTCAAGGGCCTCAATGCGCGCGCTCACGTCAGCAAGGTCCGCGGTTGGAATCTCTGAAAGGCTGGTCTTGACGCCGGCCAGTTCCGACTGCACCGCATCAATCTTGCCAGTGTTGGCCTCAAGCCGAGCATCGACATTGGGCAGGGAAACCCAGCCCTGCTGCAAACCCACATAGCCCAGAGCGATAATCGCGACGCCACCGAGCAGACCACCCACAAAGCCACCGCCAAAGCCGCCGCTTTTCGGCGCTTCGTCAGACCGGGGGGTTGAAGCCGGAGGCGCACCACTGTCTCCGCCGCTGCCAGCGCCCTGATCTGTGGACCCCTTGTCGCCAGTCACCTCTTCAGAGGCCTCGCTCTCGCCAATCCCCGTATCATCGGCAGAGGTCTCATCATCCGAAGCCGCGCTATCTTCAACAGCGCTGCGGGCCTCTTCATCCACCGGGTCCTTGGCATGGGTTTTTTCATCTGGGCCGTCTGAAGCAACAGTCGTTTCTGAAGCCTTATCCCCCTCGGCACTGGCCTGTTCAACCTTGGCAGCCTCTTTAGCTTCAGGCTTTGTTTTCTCTGCTTCTGTAGATGGCTTTTCAGCCGCAGGGGCTTCAGATTTGGTCACCTCTTCTGCGGTCAGATCAATGGTTTTGACCGGCTTGCCTTTAGCCTCGGTCCTATTATTGGATTTGCGAGTTGTCATACCATTCCTCAATTCCCGCGAGACGGGACGATCACTTCTCAGCTCTGCCCTCTTGGTCTTCACTAAGGGCCAGATTCAATAAATCTTCATATGCAGCATCGATCTGCCATTTGGATCGGGCCAGGGCACAAATATGCGCCGAACCGGACCTCAAGCCTCCAACCTTAAGGCGATCTGATGTCATTTTTGCGGCCACAAAAGCCACAAAGCCTGCATAGTTTACAATCTTGTGCCTTCCGGCAACATAGCTGCCACAAAAAATAAGCACTATTAGATTAATTAGTTATGGCCATTTTGCACGCATGCAAGCAAAGATCGCTCATTTGGTGCCTCGGCCACAACCAAAGGATAGCCCAAGCCCTCCAATGGAAGCGCAACAGCAGGGGAAAGGCAATAGAAAATAGCCTTGTGTAAGTGTTCAGACAGACCCATTTGTTCAATTAATGAAAGAAATAACCGACAGCTACGCTGCGAATAGAGCAAAATTCCATCCAGCTGCTCGGTCCGGATCGCCTCGCAAACCTCATCGCTCAAGCATGCAAGAGCTTGGCTTTCATACACCTCACATAAGCGAACAGAAAAACCGTGAGCCGACAGGGCCTCAGTAAGACGCCCCGAGCGCACCTTGCCCGCCAGATAGAGAATTTCACCGTTTTGTGGATCAAGCGCGCTCAGAAGCTGCTTTTCCAATTCCCCACCATTGGGAGCTACAAAGGCAATTTTTGTAAGTCCGAGCGCAGCAGCCAGATCTGCCGTGCGCTTGCCGACACAATAGAGAGGCACACTTTTCAACGGCTCAAGCTGATCGCCAGCCACCATGCGCAGCCCGTTGCGAGAGGTCACAACAAGCGCCTGCCATGATGCATCAGGAAGAGAAAAAGAGAGCGGCACGATCGCCATAACCGGAGAGGCGAGCACTTCCACACCAAGTGTTTCGAGCGCCTTGATGGTCTGGTGCTGATCGATTTCAGGTCGCGTGACCAGAATTTTCAACAGCCTCTCCTTCCATGGCTTAAGTCTTGTGGGCCTTGGCTCTATTGACAGGCCGCCAACACGGCAGCGAAGAAAGCTTCCCCGGCCTTTTCCTTGAGCCTGTTGGCCGCATTCACGCCAACCATTTCAGCCTCATCGGCTGAGCCCGCAACGATGATATCATAATGCTCGCTGCCATCGGGCAAAAGCACCAACCCCGAAAAGGTCAACCGGTCACCATCCACTTGAGCAAGACCTGCGATCGGTGTGCGGCAGGACCCATCCAGCACACGCAGAAAGGCACGCTCGCAAGCAAGCTCCTTGGCGGTAGTCTCATGATGGATACCGGCCAGCAAACCGGAGATCATTTCGTCTCCGATACGGGATTCAATGGTAATAGCCCCCTGCCCGACGGCGGGTAAAAATTGTTCCACCTCGATGGGAGCCGTGATCACATCTTCATCCCCAAGCCGCTTCAAGCCTGCGCACGCCAGAAGGGTCGCTTCAGCCACCCCCTCATCAAGTTTTTGCAGGCGGCGCTGAACATTGCCCCGATAGGTGATCACCTTAAGATCCGGACGCAGCTTTTTTACCAAAGCCTGACGACGCAGAGAGGATGTCCCCACCACAGCCCCTTCGGGCATATCCGTAAGGCAGGTATATTTGCGTGAAATAAAGGCGTCTCGCACATCTTCACGGGGCAAGAAGCAACTAAGCTCCAGCCCATCCGGCAACCATGTGGGCATGTCTTTGGAAGAATGCACCGCCATATCGATTCGCCCATCGAGCAAAGCGTCCTCGATCTCTTTGGTAAAAAGCCCCTTGCCCCCAGCCTCAGAAAGCGGACGATCCAGAATGCGGTCACCGGTGGTCTTGATCACAACGATCTCGAAGTCATCCTCGCCCATGCCATGGGTAGCCATCAGCCGGTTGCGCGTCTCATAGGCCTGTGCCAATGCAAGTTTACTGCCTCGAGTGCCGATTTTGATGAGTTTGGATTGCATCGAACGGGCCTTCATGCTCTTGTTGCGGTGTTCATCCCCGTCTCGCGTAAAGCGAGGCCCCGCAAACAGGGCCAAAAAAAGGGGATGCCAATGATCTCTCTTTGCTCTAAAAGTCAGGCCATGCGGCATGTCGCTGCAAGCATCGCCTTTGAGGGGCACAATAAAGGCAATAAAGTAGTCCGCGCAATGATCGTTTTAGGCATAGAAACAAGTTGTGACGAAACCGCCGCCGCGGTGGTTAGACGATATGATGACACATCAGGTGATGAGCGCAGCGGTCAGGGCGAAATTCTTTCCAATGTGGTGCTCAGCCAGATAGAAGATCACGCAGCCTATGGCGGTGTTGTTCCGGAAATCGCGGCCCGTGCCCATGTGGAAGCCCTCGACGGCATCATCAAGACGGCCATGGCAGAAGCCGGCATGAGCTTTGATCAACTCGATGCTGTGGCAGCGACCTCTGGTCCGGGGCTTATCGGCGGCGTGCTGATCGGTCTCATGAGCGCCAAGGCCATTGCCGCCGCGCATGATTTGCCCCTTATTGCTGTCAATCATCTCGAAGGCCACGCACTCACCGCGCGCCTGACCAACAACGCCCCCTTCCCCCATCTCATTTTGCTGGTCTCTGGCGGGCACAGCCAAATCCTGCTGGTCAAGGGTGTCGGCGACTATGAACGCTGGGGTACCACCATCGACGATGCACTAGGTGAAGCCTTCGATAAAACGGCGAAGCTGCTCGGCCTGCCCTATCCCGGTGGACCGGAAGTGGAGAAGGCGGCCCTTCATGGCGATAGCAAACGCTTTGCGCTGCCTCGCTCTATGAAGGGGCGCGATGGCTTTGATTTTTCCTTCTCGGGCCTCAAAAGCGCGGTACGGCGGGAAGCCGAGAAGATCGCTCCGCTAAGTGATCAAGATATCGCCGATCTGTGCGCCTCTTTCCAGGCCGCCATTTGCGACATTCTCGCCGACCGGATCGACAAGGCCCTTGTTACCTTCTCCGAGCGCTTCCCCGACAAAGAAACACCCCAATTGGTTGTCGCTGGCGGCGTTGCCTCCAACAAGGCCATCCGGGCGACGCTCGACACCGTTCTGGCCAAGCGGGGCGCTGAACTGGTCGCGCCACCGATCAAACTGTGCACCGACAATGGCGTCATGATCGCATGGGCCGGTGCCGAACGCTTTGCGCTGGGCATGAGCGATCCTCTGGACGCTCCGGCACGCCCACGCTGGCCACTCGATAAAGATGCCCAAGCCAAGATTGGCGCGGGGAGAAAGGGAGCCAAAGCATGAGCAAGCCGGCAGCAACGTTACCCGCATCAAATGTCTTCCAGCGCATTTCGGTGCTCGGGGCCGGTGCGTGGGGCACCGCTCTGGCGCTCAATGCAGCCCGGGCAGGACGCGATGTCGTGCTTTGGGGCCGCAACGCTGAAAGCCTTGATTCCATCAGTACAAAGCGCCAGTTGCCCGCCTATCTGCCGGGCATCACCTTTGATCAACCACTGGAAACCACCACGGATATCACCGAGGCCGCTGACGCAGACTGCATCCTGCTGGTCGCACCAGCCCAGATGACCGCAAGCATCGCGGAAACCATCGGGCTTTATGTGCGCAAAGGCACGCCGGTGGTGCTGGCCGCCAAGGGCCTTGAAAAAGGCACCCAACGCATGATGAGCGAAGTATTGGCCGACTATCTGCCCCAAGCAACCCCGGCGATTCTGTCCGGTCCGTCCTTTGCTGCCGATGTCGCCCGCGGGCTACCCACCGCTGTAACCATCGCCGCCCCTTCTGCGCCGTTGGCAGACAAGCTATGCGCCACCCTTTCAAGCCAGTCATTCCGCCCCTATGCCAGTACAGACATGATTGGTGTTCAGCTGGGTGGTGCGCTCAAGAATATTCTTGCCATCGCCTGTGGCATCGTGCTTGGCAAGCAGCTTGGCGCCAGTGCCCATGCGGCTCTCATGACTCGTGGTTTTGCTGAAATGCAGCGCCTAGCCCTCAAGCTTAGAGCTCGACCGGATACCCTAATGGGCCTTTCAGGCTTTGGCGATGTAGCGCTTTCCTGCTCCAATCATCAGAGCCGCAACTTTGCCTTTGGCTTTGCCCTTGGTGAAGGCAAGGCCTTGTCGGACCTCATGGCTCCGGGCGCCAAGCTTTCCGAAGGGGCCTATAGCGCCCGCGTAGCCTGTGAGTTGGCCAGCGCTCATGGTGTTGAACTGCCCGTCGCTCAGGCCGTAGCCGACGTACTGGAGCAGAAAGACAGCATCGACGAAGCCGTAATCAAGCTGATGAGCAGGCCGCTACGCGCCGAGAGCGAAGTCCCTTCCAAACCGAATTCTTAAAGTCAAGAACAGGAGAACTCCCATGTATTTCATCGTAAACTGCACCGATAAAAAAGGCGCTCTGGACATCCGCAAGGCAAACCGCGATGCGCATCTCGAATTTGCTCATGCCAATGCCGACACCATTAAGGTGGGTGGCCCTGTCCTGTCTGACGAAGGCGAAATGATCGGCTCTTGCCTCATTTGCGAAGTTGAAGACAAGGCAGCCCTTGATGCCTTCCTCGCTCAGGACCCTTATGCAAAAGCAGGCTTGTTCGAATCCGTCACCTCTCAGCCTTGGAAATGGGTTCTGGGCAAACCGGAATAACAACAACCGCAATCAGATCAACCGGAGAGGCATATGGCTTACTGGCTTTTCAAATCCGAGCCCAACACCTGGGGCTGGGACCAGCAAATGGCAAAAGGCGAGGAAGGTGAACAATGGGACGGCGTGCGCAACTATCAGGCACGCAACAACATGCGCAAAATGAAACTCGGCGAAAAAGGCTTTTTCTATCACTCGGTGAATGAAAAGCAGATCGTCGGCATTGTTGAAGTGTGCGCTGAAGTTCATCCAGACACGACCGATGACACCGGCAAATGGGAATGCGTTGACATCAAGGCCGTCAAACCGGTCAAGACACCCGTCACCTTGGAAGATTGCAAGAATCATCCCGAGCTTGGCAACATGATTCTCGTCAATAATTCCCGCCTCTCCGTTCAGCCCGTATCAGACGAGGAATGGAAAATCGTCTGCGAAATGGCTGGCGTTGATCCTTGAGCGAGCAATAGATCACAAAAAAGGGGAAGCCGGTTCATCCAGCTTCCCCTTTTTCTTATCCTTTATTCACTTCCGCGCTTTTGACAAGAAGGACTGGTCACCACACACCAGCTCCCCCTCATTCATGCCCTGACTGTAATCAAGGCCTGCATCCGTTGCTGAATGAACGGGATGATGAGATACACCATGGCGATCACCACGAGCGGCACCATGATCATCGCCCGTTGCCAAAGCTGCCATTGCGGTGTCATCGCCGCTATCCCATAAAGCAACACTGTGACCAGTGGATAGACAAACAACAGAATCATCAGCGCAAAACGGGCGCGGGACGGTTTACGTGCGGTCATATTCATGCGATCTTCCTTTCGAGACGATCCGTTCCGTTAACAGATCCTTATATGAACGATACGTTCCGTTTCGTCAAGAGGAAAATCATGACTGCCGAAACTGAAGACCCTGATCACAAAGAAAACAAGAAAACACGCCACTCGATAGGGGCCAGAAAAAACCCCGATACCGAGATCGCTATTTTGGATGCGGCAGCTGACATCATCGCAGAAAAGGGCATCGGAGGCCTGCGCATGGAAGCGGTTGCCCGCAAGGCCAAGGCTGGCAAGGCGACGCTTTACAGATGGTGGCCCAGCCGTGGCGCCCTCCTGCTTGCGGTCTACCAACGCAAAAAACCATCCGTCTGCTACAGAGATACAGGCTCGCTCTATGAGGATTTCCAGCATTTCGCAAGGGATCTCACAGAGATATGGCAGGGAGAGAATGGGCTGTTTTTCAAAGCCATCATAGCCGAGTCCCAGTCGGATCCGGATGTCGCGGAAAAACTGAAAGACTATCACGCCGAAAGGCTTGAAGCGCTGGCCGCTGTAGTCACGCGCGCTCAGCAGCGGGGCGAGATTCCCCAAAAAGAAGATCCCACCACAAGAGCCGAGCTTGTCATCGGCCTATTGTGGCAAAGACTGCTCAACAACCGGCTCGATGAGTCAATTGACGAGCATATCAAAATGCTCGCCAATAGTGATGAGACATAAGCCCCGAAGAAAAAGGGGCCATGTCTGTTATTGCACCTTGGTATGTTCTTCGTGAATGCCAATGCTGAGGCGAATCGATGCTGTCGTGGAAAGATGGGAAATTTCCGCAATCTTTTCCTGTTGCACCGCATTGGGGTCATTCCACTGCAGCTCGAGCCAGTTGCGCTCATAGCCGATTTTCACCAATGCTTCGATGACGGACTTGGTCACACCTATGCCACGCGCATCATAATCGACATACAGAATATCAACATGCCCGACCCGCTTGCCGGAAATGGTTTCTGGCAAATCAAAGAAGGTGCAGAACGCACTCAATTTGCCATTCACATAAGCGCCCATAACCTCGGCTGTCCGATCGGTCAGCAAAGTTTCAGCGTAAAACATATCTGGCTGACGAGGAGCCCCGCGTTTGCGCTCCTGTGCGTAAGACGAAATCAAAGGAGCCAGCTCGAGGGCTGAATCCAGTTCCAGGATCTTGGTCAAAAATTCGCTCATTCTCACTCCCGTATCGATTTAAGGCCACTAAAAGTCTTGGCTGGCAAAAATGCCTGTTGCCTTCTATCCAGCAGCGATCAATTCATAAAGACTATCTCTATGGTAAATAGTGCAGCAAATTACACAATCCATTGTGCCGCACCTTCCCCATTTATCCAAGCCGTACCAAACAAAAGCATAGGAACAAAAAAAGCCGGATCGCGCGACCCGGCCTTTCGTCCATGAAAACAGGCTATAAATCCAGCAGATCAGACCGAGGTCCCAAATCCGCCGTAAGCCAATCAGTCAAGATCGCGCACATCGACAAAATGCCCCGCAACCGCAGCCGCAGCAGCCATAGCCGGAGAAACCAGATGGGTACGACCCTTGAAGCCCTGGCGGCCTTCGAAGTTACGGTTGGATGTAGACGCACACCGTTCGCCCGGAGCCAGCTTGTCGGCATTCATGGCAAGGCACATAGAGCAGCCCGGCTCACGCCATTCACAACCAGCTTCGATGAAGATCTTGTCGAGCCCTTCCTCTTCGGCCTGAACCTTGACCAGCCCCGAGCCCGGCACGATCATTGCGTTGATGCCTTCCTTGACCTTGCGTCCCTTGAAGATATCAGCTGCAGCGCGCAAATCTTCAATGCGACCATTGGTGCAGGAGCCGATGAAGATACGATCAACGGCAATGTCGGTCATCTTGGTGTTTGGCTTAAGCCCCATATAGTCCAGCGCACGCAGAACAGCATTGCGGCGGCCTTCATCTTCAATCTTTTCCGGATCCGGCGTAGAACCATCGATGGTGGTCACATTCTCTGGGCTGGTACCCCAGGAAACGATCGGCGGCAGCGATGCAGCATCCAGCGTGACAACCGTATCAAATGCGGCATCCTCATCGGTATAGAGGGTTTTCCAGAATTCCATGGCCTTGTCCCAATCAGCTCCTTTCGGTGCTTTCGGGCGGCCCTTGATATAGTTGAAAGTTGTTTCGTCCGGCGCGATCAGGCCAGCACGAGCCCCGCCTTCAATGGCCATGTTGCACACGGTCATACGGCCTTCCATGGACAAGCTACGAATGGCTTCGCCACAGAATTCAATCACATGACCGGTACCACCTGCAGTGCCGATCTTGCCGATAATGGCCAGAACGATATCTTTGGCAGTTACGCCTTCGCCCAGCTTGCCATTGACTTCGACCTTCATATTCTTGGCTTTTTTCTGCACCAACGTCTGGGTCGCCAATACATGCTCGACCTCCGAGGTGCCGATACCGTGAGCCAGAGAGCCAAATGCACCATGGGTCGAGGTGTGCGAGTCACCGCAAACGATGGTCATTCCCGGCAGTGTGAAGCCCTGTTCCGGGCCAACAATGTGCACAACGCCCTGACGATTATCCAGCTCGTCATAATATTCCACACCGAACTCGGCAGCGTTTGCGGCCAGCGTTTCCACCTGCAGCTTGGACTGCGGATCATCAATACCCTTGGTGCGGTCGGTCGTCGGCACATTGTGGTCAACAACGGCCAGCGTACGCTGAGGTGCGCGCACCTTGCGGTTTGCCATGCGTAAGCCTTCAAAGGCCTGCGGTGAGGTGACCTCATGAACGAGATGGCGATCAATATACAGCAGGCATGTGCCATCTTCCTGTTGATCGGCCACATGGGAGTCCCAGATTTTGTCATAAAGGGTCTTAGGTGCAGACATGCTCGTCATCAGTCCTCTTAACAAACGATTTCGAAAATGGGCTGCATCTGTAACCTGACTTTTCGGTCAAAAGACTGGTGGCAAATGGCTCTCTTTAGCGAGATAGACCCGTCTTGCCAGACACGCCCAAATGTGGATTGTGTTTGTATTGCGATAGATCGGTGGTCAAGGTCAAGCAATATTCTAATGAAAAATTCCGATCAGGCGCAATTTCGATACAAAAAAGCCCGACACCGGCAAGGTATCGGGCTTCTTCATATATTAACCAATCAAACCAGACAGCTGGGCTTATTCAGCGTCAGCCTTGGTTGCAGCAGCTTCGGCCTTTTTGGCAGCGCGTGCTTCAGCAACCTTTGCCTTGGCAACATCGTTCAGCTTGCGAGCGCGAGAGTTGGTTGCCTCAACGATACGAGCGGATTTACCGCGACGGCCGCGCAGATAGTAGAGTTTCGCACGACGGACTTTACCGCGGCGGATCACTTCAACACCTTCAAGCATCGGGCTGAAAATCGGGAATACACGCTCAACACCTTCGCCATAGGAAATCTTGCGAACGGTGAAAGCTTCGTTCAGGCCGCCGCCGGTACGAGCAATGCAAACGCCTTCATAGGCCTGCACACGGGTACGGGTACCTTCGGTCACGCGCACGTTGACGCGAACAGTGTCGCCAACGGAGAATTCAGGGATTTCGCGTTTTGCAGCGATTTCGGCCATTTGCTCTTTTTCGAGCTCTTCAATGATATTCATGATGTTCACTCTTGTTGTATCACTACGACCAGAGCGTCCTAAGCAGTCCCGTTGGGCTCATTGATGCCCGCCTCGCCACAAAGGCCCGTTTCGCCGTACTTGTTGGAAATCAGATTTGGGGGTCTATACCCAATGCAGCACCGTTTGTCACCCCCAAAAGTGACTCAAATTGGCGCTTTTCGGCACTAATTGCACTGGAAGCGAGAATGCACCTGCTTTTGCCTTAACAAGAACCTGTTCTCGCCCCCTACCAACTCAAATACCCCTTACAATCCCCTTACAGGGAGCGGGTCTCACCAATTTTCAGGATCAAGGCATTTTCCTCGCCAAAGCCCTGATCTATCGCGGCCTGACGAAAGCGAACAGGCGCCTCGAACGGGTCCTCTGGCGTCAGCATGATGGTGCCCCAATGCATACCGATGGCCTTTTTGGCCCCCACCGCACGGGCAATAGAGATGGCTTCTTCCGGTGTTGCATGCACCTCTACCATGATGGAAGGGGGTTCATAGGCGCCAATGCCGACAATGGCATAATCAAACGGCCCTGCCTTTTCGCCCACGTCCTTGAAAATCTTTCCGGCAGCCGTATCACCGGAAAACCAGATTTTCCCATCGGGCGTTTCGATTGCAAAGCTGGCCCACAGGGTCTTCTTGCGATCAAAAAGGCCGCGACCGGAAAAATGCACGGCTGGCAAAGTCTTGATCGACAAGCCCGGCATCATCCATTCATCCCACCAATCCTGCTCCACCACTTTCTTATAACCACGGCGGGTGAAAAACGAGCCCAGTCCGAGCGGGACGATCACCTGCGTCTCTTCTTTATAGGGATAGGCATCAATAGTCTTTTCATCCAGATGATCATAATGATTGTGGCTCATAAGCAGAATATCGACCTTGGGCAATTGCTCCACGCCCAGTGCTGCTGGCACGAACCGCTTCGGACCCATTCCCATTTTGCCGGCTCTTTCCTGCAAAAAGGGGTCGGTGAGAAGAATTTTGCCACCGGTTCTGATGAGAAAGGACGCATGGCCCAACCATGTTACGCTGGGATTGCTGGCGGATGAGAGCTGCGCCTCCGTCTCGCCACGGTCCACCACATGCCAATCAGGCACGATCGGCGCTTTGGTCTGGAAGGTCTGCTGATACAGGAAACGGGCAAAATCGCCAAATGTCGCACCGCCCTTGGGGCTTCCCGGCGGATTTTGAAATCTGCCATTCACACGATTGGATATTTTTGCGTTCGTTTCTGCCATGAATCCATTGCCTTGAAATTGCATTGCTTGGTCAAAATCACGGCAGCTCTTAAGAGAAAGAAACAGCCGGATACAGACCTTCTATGCTTGATGACGTATGCATGCTTTTGAAAAATGCAAGCAGAACAAAACCAAGGGCAACACAGATGCCCTGAATATATAGCCAGATTACACATGTGAAATTACACAGGCGGATTGCGCAACGGCACGGGCTGTCGATGTACAATGCTGGTTTTGGTCCGCGCCATATCATGCAGCGGACCAAGCAACCGGTCCAGATCGCCGATTTCGCGCAAAACCAGACGCGCAACGAAACAGTCTTCTCCCGTCACGACAGAGCATTCGACAATCTCGGGCAATGCCTCAAGCGTCTTCTCCACACTATGCAATTTTCCCGGAAGTGGCTCCACCCGCAAAATGGCCTCAAGCGTATAGCCCAGCCTGCGCCGGTTGATCCGGATGCCAAATCCCTCTATCACGCCCAGATCTTCCATCCGCAGGATGCGATCCCGGACCGAGGGCGCAGCAAGACCAACCGCAGCACCAATGGAACGCAAGCTCATGCGACAATCCCTGTAAAGCAAATCAAGGATGGCGCGGTCTATATCGTCGGCAACAAAATCTGTCATGTAAGCCAATTTACAGATTATACCTCACAAGCACAATGAATTAGCGCAGAGCGAGATAACAAACCACCGATACATCCCATTTGACATCTTCTATCATAGGAGCATCAAACAGGAGTGATAGAAATGAAGATACACCGCATCGCGGCATTTACAGAAAATGGAGTGGGTGGAAATCCGGCTGGCGTCGTCTTGCTCGACGCGCTTCCCAAAAATGAAGACATGCAGAAGGTAGCAGCCGAAGTCGGCTACTCGGAAACGGTGTTTGCTGCACCACATGGCGAGAGTTGGACAACACGCTATTTCTCGCCGGAATCTGAAGTCCCCTTTTGCGGTCACGCAACAATCGCGCTGGGCGCAGTGCTCGCCAAAGAGTATGGAGCGGGACGCTATCAGCTCTCCCTCTCAGAGGGCGATATTGACGTAACCGCCAGCATGGAAAATGGACAAAGCCGGTCTACCCTCAGCTCGCGGCCAACCCACAATGAACCAATCGGTGAGACCGTTATCGATGAGGCTCTGCAATTGTTCGGTTACAATCGGGACGATCTGGACCCTGAGCTTCATTCAAGGCGGATCAATGCCGGCGCAGCCCATCTCTTTTTTGCGCTGAAAAGCCGAGAACAGCTGGCTCGCATGCACTACGATCTCGCAGCTGGGCGCGCCTTCATGCAGCGACATGGTCTGGTGACGGTTGCCTTTGTCTGGCGGGAAAGCGAAGATCTGTTCCATGCCAGAAATGCCTTTGCCTCAGGTGGCGTTCTGGAAGATCCCGCAACAGGGGCCGCGGCCGCAGCAATCGCGGGCATGTTGCGCGACGAAGGCCTGACCGAGCGAACCGACTTGACCATTCTGCAAGGCGCAGACATGGGGCGTCCCTCTCGCATCAATGTGCAATTTACCGCCCCGATGGGCAGTCCGGTTTTTGTCGGCGGAACATCCTCAAAGATAGAAGACCAGAGCTAAGCGAAAACAGAAAGAGAGAGCGCTCAGCTCTCTCTCTTCTCTAGCCAAGATTCATAAAGATCAGGCCGGCGCTCTTTCGTCAGCTCGATGGCCTTTTCCTGCCGCCATTCGGCAATCTTGCCATGATGGCCAGAGGTTAGGATTTCAGGGATTTCCCGTCCTTCCCATTCAGTCGGGCGGGTGTAATGGGGATATTCCAGCAAACCGCTCTCAAAGCTTTCCTCTTCCCCTGAAGCGATCTTGCCCATGACACCGGGCAGAAGACGCACAACAGCATCCATCAGCACCATCGCGCCCAATTCGCCGCCGGAAAGGATATAGTCGCCAATGGAAATCTCTTCCAGTTCGCGCCCGTCAATCACCCGCTGATCAACCCCTTCAAACCGACCACAAAGCAGAATCACACCCCCGGCCTCTTTAAGCTGGTGAACCTTTTCCTGTGTCAGGGCTTTGCCACGGGGAGACAAAAGAATACGCGGGCGGGTATCTCCCTCACCCGTTACATGATCAATCGCGCGGGAAACCACATCGGGCCGCAACACCATGCCGGCACCGCCGCCAGCGGGCGTGTCATCCACGTTGCGATGTTTGCCTTCGGCAAAGTCGCGGATATGCACCGCCTCCAGCGACCAGATTTCATTCTCCAGCGCCCGTCCGGCAAGAGACGTGCCCAGAGGTCCGGGAAACATATCGGGATAAAGGGTCAGAACACTGGCACGCCAAGGCGTTACCAAGCCTTCCGGCTCATCCTGTTCATATGGATTCGCTTCCGACATGATCCTTGGAATTCCTATTCTTTCTTGAGGCCATCCAGCAATTCAGGTGTCTTGGAAAAATCGACCCCCTCACCTTCCTGCGCCTTCTCGTCTTCGTCCGGCTCGTCCAGCAAGCCTTCCGGCGGCGTGACCAAAACATAGCCTTGCGAGACCTTCACTTCGGGCACGACCTCCCGAGTGAAAGGGATATAGTAGCCTTTCCCACGCTTGGGCATGACATCGAGCATATCGCCCGCACCAAAATCATGGATCGCCACGATGGAGCCAATTGAAGAGCCATCTTCAAGCCGCGCATCCAACCCGATGAGATCGGAATGATAGAATTCCTCCTCTTCAAGCTCGGGCAGCTGCTCCCGATCGACATAGAGCCGTGTGCCGGTGAGAGCCTCGACATCATTGCGATTGTTGAGCCCTTTTACGCGGCAGACAAAAACGGTCTTGGATTCTCGCGCTGACACAAATTCGAACTTGCGCGCACCGTCCGCCGTTTCCAGAGGTCCATAGGCGAACAAGGCATCGGGATCATCAGCAAACAGCTTGACCCGCACCTCACCTCGTATTCCGTGCGCAGCTCCAAACTGGGCAATACAAACCTTGCCCTCAGGATCGGTAGGACCCTTGGCCATGACACTACTCCTTGCCGACTGCCGGATTACAAGAATCCGGAATCAAAAAGGGAGTCCGACCACAGCGGGCCGCACTCCCTCAAAAAAGCGAAGATTACTCAGCGCTTGCTTCTTCAGCCGGAGCTTCTGCTTCAGCAGCAGCCTCGGCAGCTGCAGCAGCAGCTTCTTCTTCTTTCATGCGCTGTTCTTCAAGACGTTCCTGAGCTTTCGCACCCGGCAGAGCTTTTTTCGGGTTGTTGCGAGCAGGACGGGTTGCCAGACCAGCAGCATCCAGGAAGCGCAGAACACGGTCAGTCGGCTTTGCGCCCTTTTCAATCCAGTGCTGGATGCGCTCTACGTCGAGCTGAACGCGCTGTTCGGAATCTTTTGGAAGCAGCGGGTTGTAAGACCCAACCTTGTCGATGAAGCGGCCATCACGAGGAGAGCGCACATCAGCGATAACGATGCGGTAGTAAGGACGTTTTTTGGAGCCGCCGCGGGCCAGACGAATTTTCAGTGCCATGGAGTTTCCTTTCCAAATTCGGCATATTCTTGTTTCATTGGCCAACTTTTTAGCGACTGCCAGCAGTCCTTGGCCTTGTATTGGATGCAAACGGGATCTTGAAACAGATCCGGCTTAGCGTTTCTTCTTACCTTTGCCGGGCATACCGCCCAGACCGGGAAATTTCGGGCCGCCCAAGCCGGGAAGACCTGGCATACCGCCGGGCAATCCTCCTGGAAGACCTCCGGGGAGACCGCCACCAGGCAGGCCACCACCCATTCCTTTGGCCATATCGCCCATACTGGGCATCTGACCGGATTTCTGCATTTCTTCAAGCTGGGCAGGATCTACCTGGGGCATGCCGCCACCGAACAGGCCGCCAAGGCCGCCCTTTTTCTTGCCCAGCATCTTCATCATGTCCGCCATCTGGCGATGCATTTTGAGAAGCTTGTTGATTTCGGACACCTGCACGCCAGCACCAGCGGCAACGCGCTTCTTGCGGCTTGCATTGAGCAGCTTGGGATTGCGCCGCTCGGCCCGGGTCATGGAATTGATGATCGCCACCTGACGGTTGACGACGGAATCATCAAGATTGGCGGCAGACATCTGCTTTTTCAATTTGCCGATGCCCGGCATCAACCCCATGATGCCGCTCATACCGCCCAGCTTGGCCATCTGGCCCAACTGGTCCTTGAGATCCTCAAGATCGAATTTGCCTTTGCGGAGCTTTTCAGCGGCGGCGGCAGCCTTTTCGGCATCGATATTTTCGGCTGCTTTTTCAACCAGCGAAACAATATCGCCCATGCCCAGAATACGGCCGGCAATACGTTCGGGATGGAATTCTTCCAGCGCATCGGCTTTTTCACCGGTACCCATCAGCTTGATCGGCTTGCCGGTAACAGCGCGCATGGAAAGAGCCGCACCACCGCGTCCGTCACCATCAACACGGGTCAGTACGATGCCGGTGACATCGCAGCGCTCGTCAAAGCTTTTGGCCACATTGACGGCGTCCTGACCGGTCAGGCTATCGGCAACCAGCAGAATTTCATGCGGGTTGGTAACCTTGCGGATTTCTTCCATCTCAACCATGAGAGGTTCATCCACATGGGTCCGGCCTGCGGTGTCGAGCATGACCACATCAAAGCCACCGAGCTTGGCAGCGTTAATGGCGCGTTCTGCGATCTGTGTCGGCGTCTGGCCAGCCACGATCGGCAGCGTCGCGATGTCATTCTGTTCACCCAGCACCCGCAGCTGTTCTTGCGCGGCAGGACGGCGGGTATCGAGCGAGGCCATCAGAACCTTTTTGCGATCACGGGTCTGCAAGCGCAGCGCGATCTTGGCCGTCGAAGTGGTTTTACCAGACCCCTGAAGACCAACCATCATGATGGGCACAGGCGATGGCGCATTCAGATCAATAACCTTTGCGTCGGCGCCGAGCATTTCGACCATCTGGTCATGCACCAGCTTGATCACCATCTGACCCGGGCTGACCGACTTGATCACTTCAACGCCAACCGCCTTCTGTTTCACCTGCTCGGTGAACTGACGCACGACATCCAGAGCAACGTCCGCTTCGATCAGGGCGCGACGAACTTCGCGCAGGGCAGCATTGACATCGGACTCGCTAAGCGCACCGCGCTTGGAGAGCTTGTCAAAAATGCCGCTTAGGCGATCTGATAGCGATTCAAACATGCATTGCTCCTTCGTTGCTTCCCATCAGTAAGACGTCTTTCCAATTTGGGCCTTTCCGCCCCATCTGCCAAGCAGATCCCCTAAAGAAAACCGCATAGCAAAAATACATCCGAGGGCGCAACGCGCTGTCGGATGTGGACTTCCCGGTTCTCTTTACACCTTTGCGGGACCGGGTCAGTGGCTCAAATTGTCTTGTCTCGTGATGAGAATGGGCGGTTTCTACGCAATATTGCTCTCTGCGTCAACTGGATTCAGCGCTGAATGCAATGAAAAGGCCAGATTTCAGGCCTTTTTACAAAAGTTCAGCACGCAATTCATCAATGGTGGCGACAATCTTATCTGTTCCCGCCGTTTCAAACTCTTCTCTGGACCCATAGCCCCAAAGCAGGGAAACGGTCTTCATGCCGTTGGCCTTGCCACCCAGAATATCATGTTTGCGGTCTCCGATCATCACCGAACTCGATGCATTGGCCCCTGTCTTTTCCAGCGCATAGGTCAGAAGATCGGCTTTGTTGCCCCGCGTTCCATCCAGCTCGGCCCCGAATACGGCATCAAAATAGGAGGCCAATTCAAAGCGCTCGAGAATCGGATTGGCAAAAACATGCGGCTTGGAGGTTGCCACATAAAGCGGATGCCCTGCCGCCTTCAATTCAGTCAGCAGCTCCGGGATGCCTGCATAGACCTCATTTTCAAACAGGCCCGTCACCGAGTAATGCTCGCGATAGGCAAGCACTCCCTCTTCTGCGCGTTCGGGACCAACCATCACCGCAAAGCTTTCCGGCAATGGGGGGCCGATGACCCAGTCGAGATCGTCCGGAACCTCGGAAATCCCAAGCTTGTCGAGGGCATAATGGGTGGAGCTGATGATCCCTGCCTTTGGGTCGGTCAGGGTGCCATCAAGATCGAAAAATAGAGAAGTCATGAAAAACCACTATCATTATCTGGTTGAGGCCGTGGCATATCGCTAGACAGCCTCGCATATCCTCGTCAATTCTAAACAATCGCCATCGCCTGCAGCGCCATCATCCAGAACCTCGCGAATGCGCATGGAAGGTTTGTAGGCCAGAACGCGATTGCGCCCGTCTTTCTTGGCAAGATACATAGCATAATCAGCTGCGGTGAACAGATGATCAAAACTTTTCCCGACTGTTTTCACTGACACAAAGCCTATACTCAGAGTGAAACTGATCGGGGCCCCCTTATAATCGAAGGAGGTCTGCTCGACCTTACGTCGCACTCTCTCCAGAATGGCCTCGTGATCATATCCTTCGCCGCTCAAATAGATGGCAAATTCTTCACCACCCATACGCCCCATCAGAGCGGAGGTGGGCAATTGCAGTTTGGTTGTCTTCACAAAATCGATGAGCACCTTGTCCCCGGCATCATGACCATAGGTATCATTGATCGTCTTGAAATGATCAATGTCCAGAATAGCCATGATCGCATCCGGTCCGCTATCCGGCAGCACACTGTTGATGCCTTTGACAAAGGCGCGACGATTGGAGATACCCGTCAAATCATCTGTTTCGGATGCGATACGGTGTCTCTTTTCGGCCTTGTCCTTGATGAGAATGACCGTGGATATGGCCATCATCGTCGTGTTGAAGAAAATTTCCAGCAAGAACAGCTTCCACCATCCCGCCTCCATGCGCCCGTTGATCACAGGGGCTGGCTGGGTCAGGGTAAAGAAAACAACGAAGCCCCGAATGATGCCATGAATCACCAGCACAATCGACGTCGGAACCGCCATTGGCAAGGCCCGATTGCCAGCACCATTAAAGACAAGATGGGCATTGCTAAAGGCAATACCCATAACAAACAGGGACTGCACCAAGGCATTTATATTGGGATCGGAATAGAGCCAGGGCGCCGCACCAGCCAAAATCAGATACACAAGAGGGGCACCAAAAAAAGGCCAGGTCGGCGTTTTGTGCCCGTTAAAGGCTCGAAAACCGGCAATCATCCCTAAATTGGCTGCAATCACCACAGCGGTGCTTAACGCAGGAGCGAAGGCGCCCAACACTTCCTGCAATGCCAGCAATGCAGCAGCCACCACCCCCAGGACATAAGCCAACATCCAATATCCAGCAGCCGGTTCATCGGTATTGGTCCGCCAAACCACTGCCATCGTAGATGCTGAAACAAGCAAAGATAAAAACAGACAAGCATAAATAGACGCAATATCAAGCGCATTAAGCATAGATAGACGAGCCCCCAGTTGCATGCAGCCTAATCCAAAACTCTAAAAATAATCATAATCGTTACGATGAAATCGATTGCATTTTGGCAAAAAAGACAGCACTCGGCATTTCGCAATGGCTGGGTCCTTGCAGCCTCCAAGTGAAACGCAATCCGCCCTGCGAACAAAATGCCAAGGGGGCACACACAAATGATTTTTCCTCACAAGCCCGCCTCTATCATTTTTCGCCAAAAGCGGTACATTGTCGCCAACAACAAACATAGTCTCCTCAAGCCCGGAAAATAGTGGCTTTTGGAGATGAAAAAGCCTACGGAGACCACCCATGTCACCTACACCTTCAGAGCAGAAAACCCATATCTGGCTACGTGACGAAGATCGCAGCACCGAACGCCGCACCGCATTGACGCCCAAAAATGCCAAATTACTGATCGAGAAAGGATTTTCCGTAACGGTCGAGAAAAGCGAAAAACGGGTCTGCACCAATGAGGAGTATGAAGCCGTCGGCTGCGCCCTCGCCGAGCCACGTTCATGGGTGGATGCGCCGAAGGATACGGTTATTCTTGGTCTCAAGGAACTGGCGGAGACACCAAACAAACTGCCTCATCGCATGATCCATTTCGCCCATATCTACAAGGACCAGACCGGATGGGAAAAGGAGATGGCACGCTTCGTCAATGGCGATGGCCTGCTCTATGACATCGAGTTCCTGACCAACGAAAACGGACGCCGCGTTGCCGCCTTTGGCTATTGGGCCGGATGGATGGGAGCCGCTCTGGGCGCATTCCGCCTCTTGGAACGCCGTGCTGGCCGCGATGAGATCACCAAGGGAGTTTCCCCCTTCGAAAGCCAGCAGGAGATCATCGACAAGCTGAAAGCGTTAGCCGATGAAGGCGAAGGCGATTTGCCAACTGCCATCGTCATTGGCGCCAAAGGTCGTTCCGGCACAGGGGCCAGCGAATGCCTGGAAGCCATCGGCATGACAGTAACCAAGTGGGACATCGAGGAAACCCGCATCCTTGATCGACAAACCCTGCTCTCTCACGACATGATGGTCAATTGCGTGCTCATGTTTGGCCCGGGCCTGTTGCTCGCCAACAAAACCCATCTGGCTGCAGAAGGCGCAAAGATGAAGGTCATCTCAGACGTATCCTGCGATCCATTCTCCGATTTCAATCCCTTGCCAATTTATGACGCCCCAACCAGTTGGGATGCGCCGGTTATCGAAGTGGCAAAGAATGGATCAGGCGATGCTGTCGAAGTCACCTCCATCGACAATTTGCCTTCCCTGCTGCCAGCCCAGGCAGCGGAAGAATTTTCGGACCAATTCATCACCTCGCTGCTGCGTTTTGATGATGGCATCGAATGGAAGAACGCCAAGGCCAAATTCGAAGAAGTCCGCGCAAAAGCCGATCTCTGACAAGGCTTTCAAGGCCACTGGTCGACAATTCTTCAGACTTGTTTCAAGGGTGCGAGCAATTATCGCACCCTTTTTCATTTAAAAATCGCGCCAAACCAACTTATTGCCAATCGAAAAATGGCGAATTTTCACAAAACTGAAACCAAGGACTTCTCTACTTGCGGACGACCTTCCGAAAACCCTCACGGAAAGTTCATCAACTGAATGCAATTAATTCATTCAATCCGTAGAAAGCCTGATTATATAATCTTAAGGCCATAAATTTTTGGCGAACCTGACCGGATTACTTAATGCAATAATGGGGACCAACCATGCATAAAATCGCTCTCGCTACTATCGCTTTGTCATTGATTGCTGCGCCAGCCCTTGCTGGCCCGAAAGAAGACGCTGTTGCCGAACGCCAGGCCTACTTCAAAAAACTTGGTGGCAATATGGGCCCGCTGGCCAAACTGCTCAAAGGCGACTATGACGCCGCAACCGCTCAGCAGCATGCAGATGCACTAGCAGACCTCACAACACAGGATATCAGTGGCCTGTTTGTTGAAGGCACTTCCACCGAAGACATGCCCGGCAAGACCGAAGCGCTTCCGGTTATTTGGGAAGACATGGATGGCTTTGCCGCCAAATATGAAGCATTGGCAACGGCAGCGGCCAACCTGAAGGCTGAAGCAGGTAAAGGCAAAGCCCAACTGGCCGCCGCTTTTGGCCCGGTTGGCGCCTCTTGCAAAAGCTGCCACGATGGCTTCCGCGACTAATCAACAAAGGAGCCGGGTATTGGTTGATACCCGGCTCCGCTTTATTTGATATTCATTTGCAGCACGAAACAGCAGGCTATGACAATGAACGAACAGCCAGAACAAGACCCGAATCTGGAACGCATCCGTCTTTGGGATCCAGCCATCCGCCTATTTCACTGGACCTTGCTCATTTGCGTTGTTGCCGCCTGGGGGCTGGGCGAATTTGGCCCGGATATCATGACCCTGCATTTCTATTTCGGCTATGCTGTTGCCGCGCTGCTGGGCTTCCGTCTGATCTGGGGATTGATAGGGCCAAAAGTGGTGCGCTTTGCCCATTTTATCTATAGCCCGAAAACAACGCTCTCCTATGCCTCCAAAATCATGGAGCGCAAACCCAGCTACTGGCGCGGCCACAATCCGGTTGGCGCTTTGGCAGTCTTTGCCCTGATGGGTATCCTGATCGCTCAGGTCGCAACAGGTCTGATGGGAGATCCCGACGATTATATCAATGTCGGTCCGCTGGCCAGTTATGTTGGCTATGACACCGCCACGTTGGCCATCGAGATCCACGAAACATTGGCCCCTATCCTGCTCTTGCTGGTGCTCGTTCATGTCGCCGCTATTGCCTTTTACAAGGTCTGGAAACGCGAAGACCTGATCAAGCCCATGATCACCGGCTGGAAATGGGTCAAAAAGGCAGAAACCGACTGATTTCAAACACCGCTATCAGTGATCAGATTGTGCTGAGCAGGATGCTTGTCTCACTGTTCAGCACCCCCTCAATCAAGCGGACCTCGCGCAAAACCCGGTCGAAATCCGACAGGGACGCTGTCTGGATTTCCGCTACAAGATCCCACGCCCCATTCGTCGTATGCAATGTGTGAAGCTCCGGCATACCGCGCAATTTCCTAATGACCTGCGACGTCGATTTCCCCACCACCTCGATCAGCATGATTGCGCGAATGCCATCCAGCTCATAATCTTCGCGCACACGCACCGTATAGCCAAGAATCGCACCTGACTCCATCAGGCGATCAAGCCTGTTCTGCACTGTCCCACGCGAGACTTGCAGAATATCGGCCAGTTTGGAGAGCGGCGCACGCCCGTCATGGCGCAAAAGCGAGATGAGATCCCGATCCAGCTGATCGAAAATATGCTTGGCCTGTTGCGTCACCATGTGGTTTGTCCTCTCTCCCCTCGGAATATCTGATCAATTCTGACGAATTGCACAATTTTCACTTTAAATTTGTATAATCACTTATCATTTATTGAAGGGTTTTGCCATTTTTTCTGAAAATTTGTCTCGGTATTCTAATAGGACAATCATGATCCATCCGCCGCGCAGACCATCATCATGTCATGTGCCTACAGAATGGATCCAAAGGCCTTCAGAGCCACCTTCTTACAGATTTTCAGGAACGCATACCATGCCAGCACCACAGAAAGACACTCTCAATCTTGTTCCCTTTGTCAGCGTCGACAACATGATGAAGCTGATCCTGTCCATCGGCGTAGAAGAAGCGATCGAAGGGATCGCAGCCCAGATTGAAGCCGATTTCAAACGCTGGGAAAGCTTTGACAAGACCCCCCGCATCGCATCCCATTCCAAGGAAGGTGTCATCGAGCTGATGCCGACCAGCGACGGCGAGGTCTATGGCTTCAAATATGTCAACGGCCACCCGAAAAACACCAAGGAAGGCCTGCAGACCGTCACCGCTTTCGGGCTTCTGGCCGATGTCTATACCGGTTATCCGGTGCTGCTGACGGAAATGACCATTCTCACTGCGCTCAGAACCGCAGCCACCTCCGCCGTTGCCGCCAAATATCTTGCCCCAAAGAATGCAAAGGTCATGGCGATGATCGGCAACGGGGCACAATGTGAATTTCAGGCACTGGCCTTCAAGCGCATTTGCGGCATCGATACCGTGCGCCTGTTTGACATTGACCCGATTGCCACCGACAAGGCGGAATTCAACTTGAGGGATTCCGGCCTCAAGGTTGTGCGCACATCAAGCCACCAGGAATGCGTCTCTGGCGCGGATATCATCACCACCTGCACCGCTGACAAACAATGCGCCACCATCCTGACCGACAACATGGTCGGCTCCGGCCAGCATATAAATGCCATCGGCGGCGACTGTCCGGGCAAGACGGAGCTGCATGGAGACATTCTGCGCCGTTCAGATATTTTCGTTGAGTATCCGCCACAGACCCGCATTGAAGGCGAAATCCAACAGCTGGATCCGGACCATCCGGTCAAGGAACTCTGGAAAGTGATGACCGGAGAGGAAGAAGGCCGCACCTCCGAAGGTCAGATCACCCTGTTTGATTCCGTCGGCTTTGCCATCGAGGATTTCTCTGCCCTGCGTTACATCCATGATGTCATCAAGGGTACGCCCTTCTACGACGATCTCGACATGCTGGCCGATCCTGACGAGCCACGCGATCTCTACGGCATGGTCCGCCGCGCAGAAAAGTCTCTGGCCGCTGCCGAATAGGCCAGGCATCCGGGCTTGAAGCAAACAAATAGATTGCCATTAAATAGGCCTCTGCGCACTGCGCGGGGCCCTTTTCTTATATCCTCGGCTAATATCCGGTTTTTCCCTTATACGAAAGAATGAACAGGCAGAAATTGGGTATATTCCAAGTTTTTATTTGCCTACTGGTCAAGGATATTCAGAAAATACAAGAATAAAGTGACAAAATTTTCCTAATTGTTTAGCGAAACCCTTTTGCCTTCATGATCCTCTAGGCAATTGGTGGAATATTTTCTGTCCTCCCCTCAGATATCAAACGATTATACCTCCATATTACATACCAAAGAGCAATACCGCACACGTAGACGCTCTGCTATCGCCTAAGCATAATAGTCTGAAAAACAAACCGAGCATCACCGCACCAAACACGCTCAAAAGGGGATGGTGCACAATTTCAATAGACGAGTTCTGGGAGGAACGCATGTCGGAGAACGTCTATCCTGTACCGACGAATGTGGCATCACATGCCCTGATCGATAACGATGCCTATTTGTCCATGTACAAGCAGTCAGTGGAAGATCCGGAAGCCTTCTGGGGAGAACACGGCAAACGCCTTGATTGGATCAAACCCTTTACCAAGGTGAAGAATACATCCTTCGATTATCACAATGTTTCCATTAAATGGTTCGAAGATGGCACGCTCAATGTGTCAGCCAACTGCATCGACCGTCATCTGGAAAAACGTGGCGATCAGACCGCGATCATCTGGGAGGGAGATGATCCGGCTGACGACGAGCATATCACCTATAGTCAGCTCCATGAGCGGGTCAGCAAAATGGCCAACGCCTATAAGGAAATGGGCGTCGGCAAGGGTGATCGCATCATTCTTTATCTGCCAATGATCCCGGAAGCAGCCTATGCCATGCTGGCATCGGCCCGCATAGGCGCTATTCATTCCATCGTCTTTGGCGGCTTTTCGCCTGATGCTCTGGCTGACCGCATCAATGGCTGCGAAGCCAAACTTGTGGTTACGGCGGACCAAGGCTTGCGCGGCGGCCGGACCGTTCCGCTAAAAACCAACGTGGACACCGCGCTTGAAAAGGTCGATCACGACGTCAAGACGCTTGTCGTCAAGCGCACCGGCGGCGACGTGCCCATGACCAGTGGCCGCGATTTCTGGTATGAATATATGGTGGCCAAGGCCTCTGCCGATTGCCCGCCAGAACCGATGAATGCGGAAGATCCGCTCTTCATTCTCTATACGTCCGGCTCCACCGGCAAGCCGAAGGGTGTGGTCCACACCACTGGCGGCTATCTGGTTTACGCCTCCATGACCCATCAATATGTTTTTGACTATCATGAGGGCGATATCTATTGGTGCACCGCAGATGTGGGCTGGGTCACCGGCCATTCCTACATCGTCTATGGTCCGCTCGCCAATGGCGCAACCACGCTGATGTTCGAGGGCGTGCCCAACTATCCATCGCCTTCCCGATTCTGGGATGTCTGCGACAAGCATAAGGTCAATGTTTTCTACACGGCACCAACCGCCATTCGCTCACTGATGGGCGCTGGATCTGAACATGTTGAAAAAGCGGATCTTTCTTCTCTGCGCATTCTTGGCTCAGTGGGGGAACCCATCAATCCCGAAGCCTGGAAATGGTATTATGAGGTCGTCGGTAAAGAGAGATGCCCGATTGTCGATACATGGTGGCAGACGGAAACCGGCGGCATTCTGATCACGCCACTGCCCGGCGCCACCGATCTCAAGCCAGGCTCGGCTACGCGCCCCTTCTTTGGCGTTCAGCCGGTCATGCTCGATAATATGGGCAATGAAATCGGGGAAACCGCATGTGAGGGCGTGCTCTGCATTGCCGACAGCTGGCCGGGCCAGATGCGTACGGTCTATGGCGATCATGACCGCTTTGTCTCGACCTATTTCGAAACCTTCAAGGGCTACTATTTCACCGGTGATGGCGCCCGCCGCGATGCAGATGGCTATTACTGGATCACCGGCCGCGTTGATGATGTGATCAACGTTTCCGGCCACCGGATGGGCACAGCCGAAGTGGAAAGCGCTCTTGTGGCTCATGAAAAGGTATCCGAAGCCGCTGTGGTGGGCTATCCGCACGATATCAAGGGTCAGGGCATCTATGTCTATGTCACCCTGATGGAAGGCGAAGAGGAAAGCGAAGAACTGCGCAAGGAACTGCGCAACTGGGTCCGCCATGAAATCGGCCCGATCGCTTCGCCGGACCTCATCCAGTTCGCTCCGGGCCTGCCGAAAACCCGTTCCGGCAAGATCATGCGCCGCATTCTGCGCAAGATCGCCGAAGACGATTTTGGCTCACTGGGCGATACCTCGACACTGGCTGATCCAACTGTGGTGGAAGATCTTATCGACAACCGCCAGAATCGGTAACATCTCTGCCAATAGAGCAAAAGAAACCCCGTCGGCCAATCCGACGGGGTTTCTTTTTGCCTTCAATGGTCTGCAGGCCGATGATAACGCATCAAACAGGTGGGAAAGATGATCCCGTTTGGCAGCTCGACCTCATCTTCACACACCTCTTCAAACCCAAGCGAATGGTAAAAGGAAATTGCACTCAAGGATGCCTGACAATCAAACTGGACAATATCGGGCGCTGCATTGAGACAACGATCAAAAAGAGCCCGACCGATGCCATGACGCATCCAATCGGGATGCACGACGAACTGGCGGATATGACCAACGCCAGCGACGCTCGGCACGCCATGATAATCACGGCTCCAGCCCCCTGCCCCAACCAACACACAGTCATCAACCTCAGCCACATAAAGCTGGCCTGATTGAATAAGAGGTTTGGAAACCTGAGAAATAAAAGGAACGGATTGTTCAATCAGATCAGGAGCATATGCACCAGACAGTCCGCTTGAAAAAGACAAGACGCTCAGATGAACAAGAGCTTCAAAATCAGAAAGTGTGGCTGATCGCAGACGGTATGACATCCCAGACACCCATTTTGCGCGCCTTATCCGCGTTTGACAAAGGCCTCGGCCTCTTCAAGGGACATCTCTTCCTCGGCCTCATGCCCAAGTTTTGAGCGCACCTTTTCAAGATCATCTACCAAACCAGCCAGACGCCCGGCAACGCGATCATGAATGATGGCGGCAAGCTCGGGATATTCATCCATCACACGCCGGAAAGTCACGCGTCTGATCTGGATGACTTTCACATCTTCAATCGCCGTAGCCATCGCTGAGCGGCGCGTTTCTGCCATCAAAGCCATTTCACCAATCAGGCTGCCCGGCCCAAGCACCTGGCTTTGAAGATCAAAGCCATTCTCGGAAATCGTCATGCGGATTTGGCCTTCGGTGATGACAAAACCGGAATCGGCCAGATCACCCTGCCGGAAAATCACCTGCTTGGCACGATAAGCGCGCATTTCTGCACCAAAGGCCAACAGACGCAGTTGGTCATTGTCGAAATTGTCAAAGAAAGGGACCTGCTTGAGCAGGTCGATATCACTTGTCAGGCTCATTGATTCTTTTCAACCCGATGAAATCCGAAAAACACCCCACTATAGGCGCGTCTCATCATTGCCTGTCAAGCAGCATCACCAAGCTCTGCCGCAGAAAGATCAATCATCTTCAGGGAACAAGCTTGTAGCCGCCAGACTCGGTGATCAAGAGCTCCGCATTGGAAGGATTTTTCTCGATTTTTTGCCGTAGACGGTAAATGTGAGTTTCCAGCGTATGGGTCGTAACGCCTGAATTATAGCCCCAGACTTCATGCAGCAGAACATCGCGGCTAACCGGCTTATCACCCGAGCGATAGAGATATCTCAAAATCGAGGTTTCTTTTTCGGTGAGCCGCACCTTGCCGCCGGATTCATCTGCCAAAATTTTAGCCGCCGGCTTGAAGGTATATTGCCCAACGGTAAAGGTCGCATCCTCGCTATTTTCGTGCTGACGAAGCTGCGCTCTTATACGCGCCAGAAGCACGGCAAAGCGAAAAGGCTTGGTGACATAATCATTTGCCCCCGCCTCAAGACCAAGAATCGTATCTGAATCAGTGTCATGACCGGTGAGCATGATGATCGGAGCCCGGAAATCGCCTTTCCGCAGCAATTTCACCGCTTCGCGCCCATCCATGTCAGGCAGGCCAACATCCATGATCAGCAAGTCAAAATGATCTCCACGGGCAGCCTTTACGGCGCCAGCAGCACAATCGGCCTGAGTGATGTCGAATTCCTCATAGAGAGACAACTGTTCGATCAATGCTTCACGCAGCTCGGTGTCATCATCGACCAACAAAATCTTTCTCGCTGTCATCTCATGCTCCTGGCGTTGTCTTAGTCAGAAAATCACAATGGCCTGATTCAAGTCACACTGCGTATTCTATAGATAGAAACACTCACCGACCAGACAAGACCTAGCTCCACTTAAGGACAGCCTAAAGGAAATTCAATTCACAGCCAATCACGTCAGCGTCATGAACGCGTTATCCTTTTGCCATTGCTTAACAACACTCGATCTCGACCTTCTCCAGAAGAGCCATAGCCTCCTCGTCATCATACTCTTCAAACAGGTCCCGTATCAGGTTGATATGGGAGTGAACCAGAAACAAGGCATCTCCCGTTGCAGTATCGCCAGAGCGACTTTTTTCGATCTTTTCAAGAAAGGCTTGCCAATAAGCATTGTCGCTCGCAGGCCCTTTTGCCAACCGCTCGATGAAACCGACGATCCGTTCCGCATTCCTATCGCATTCAATGCCGATGAAACTGACATATCGATCCGTTGCTGTGTTGTCTTGGTCTTGTGACATCTTTCACCTTTGCCATCCACGGCAAATATTCCGCCGTCGCTTTTATATCTTGTTTTCACTAGCAGATCCGCTTTGAGACGCGGTAGCCCACCTAACTCCGATGCTAATGCAAGATGAATGCCGCTCAGTGGGCAGACGAATAAAAATTTCAAAGACATAGATTTCTTTTCACAATCGGCAGAAAAGCACCAAAAACAAGGGATGATCCATCTATTGACACATATTCCAATTGTTGCATTGTCTTCCTGCCACAGACAAAGAGCAGACAAAACGCGCCTTTCGTTCTCTTTGCGACAATGCTACAGGCTTATAAGGAAAGACGGGTAAGAGGGAATAGAAATGGCTGGAATTCTAAGCGGGATTACCGTTCGCCAGAAACCGGGCCATGACAGCAAAGGGCTGCTCACATTTGGTAATCAGACCGTGCCTTGTGCCCTTGGCCGCGGCGGTATGGGGCCCATCAAACTTGAAGGCAATGGCGTCACCCCGATTCTGACAACCCGCATGCTTTATGGCTTCTATCGTCCGGACAGAGAAAAGCGCCCTCTCTCCGCTATCCCCTTTTATCCCATGCAAACAGACATGGGCTGGTGCGACGAAGCAGAGCACAGATGCTATAACCGATTGGTTTCTTTGCCCTTTGAAGCTTCACACGAGACCATGTGGCGCGAGGATCCACTCTATGATCTGGTGGTCGTGCTCGATATCAACATCGCCCCGCGCGCCAAAAGACGCGGCAGCGCGATTTTCATGCATGTGGCAAGAGAAGGCTATACGCCAACCGAAGGCTGCATCGCGCTAGATAAGAAAGATCTGCGCCACCTGCTTGGCTGGATGTCTCCTGAAACCAAAATTGATATCGCCCGTTAGAACTTGGATCTGGCAAAAGAACGGAGGCTTGATGCCTCCTTAATCCTTCTTTTGCTTACGATGACCAAAGATGGCACTGCCAACGCGAACATAGGTGGCGCCCTGTTTGATGGCTTCGGTGTAATCCGAACTCATCCCCATGGACAGTTCTTTGATATCATTACGTTTGGCAATTTTGCGCAGCATCTTGAAGTGAGGCTTTGGATCTTCATCAAACGGCGGGATGCACATCAAACCGCGGATGCTAAGGCCGAGTTCAACCTGACAAAAACCAATGAAATCATCGGCTTCATCCGGCAAGATACCGGCTTTCTGCGGCTCTGCACCGGTGTTGATCTGGATGAACAGATCAAGTTCCCGACTCTGCTTTTCCATTTCCACGCGAATGGAGCGCGCGATTTTCTTGCGATCGATGGTATGAATGACGTCAAACAGTGCAACCGCATCCTTGGCCTTATTGGACTGCAGCGGCCCGATAAGGTGCAATTCAACACCCTCATAGGCTTCGCGCAATTGGGGCCACTTGCCCTTGGCTTCCTGAACCTTGTTTTCGCCAAAGACCCTTTGACCGGCCTTCAAGGCCTTTTCGATCACGTCAGCATCGAAGGTTTTTGAAACAGCGATGAGTGTTACGCTCCCATCCTCCCGTCCGGCTTCCTTTTCGCACTCCGTTATGGCTTGTTGAACCTCTGCCAAATGGGACGATATACTCATCTTGATTTTTTATACCTCTTGAAAGCACTTTCGGCGATTTGATTGATTGATCTAGCTCGAAAATGCGCCTAACTGATGCAGAATGTGATAATTCCAGCGACCACATCATATGGATGAGTTGTTCACTGGTCCAGACACTTTATGCGTTGATATGCCTGCATTATGCACGATAAATTAGCCTCAACGCGCTCTCATCGCAAGATTGAACCGCATCAGGGCCAGATCTCACCTTAAAGGACTTGACGGAAGGTATGAATTCTGTTGATGGTCGGGCCTGAAAGTGACTTGGAGCGCATCCCCGGAAAGTCGCTCGACTTTTTGCATTGGGATTCGCGTAAATACAGATGAATAGAGCATTTTCGCTGATTTCTGAATTACCGAAAATGCTCTAGAGACGAGGCATTGGCGACGATCCATGGCTAATGAACGCTACAACGCACGCGAAGCGGAAGTTCGCTGGCAAAAGACCTGGGATACCCAGAAAATCTTCCAAACCACGAATGAAGACCCACGACCAAAATATTACGTGTTGGAGATGTTCCCCTATCCATCCGGTCGCATTCATATCGGCCATGTGCGCAACTATACCATGGGTGACGTCGTCGCCCGTTATAAACGCGCCAAGGGCTTTAATGTTCTGCACCCGATGGGATGGGATGCATTCGGCATGCCGGCGGAAAATGCCGCCATGCAGAACAAGATCCACCCCAAAGACTGGACCTACGAAAATATCGCAACCATGCGCGCCCAGCTGAAGCTGATGGGCCTGTCGCTGGATTGGGAACGCGAATTTGCAACCTGCGACGTGGATTACTATCACCGTCAGCAGATGCTCTTCCTCGACTTTGTCGAAAAGGGTCTCGCCTATCGCAAAAACGCCAAGGTCAACTGGGACCCGGTAGACCAGACGGTTCTGGCTAACGAACAGGTCATTGACGGCAAGGGCTGGCGTTCCGGTGCTGAAGTTGAACAGCGCGAACTGACACAGTGGTTCTTCAAAATCACCGATTTCGCTGACGATTTGCTCTCTGAAATCGACAATCTGACCCGCTGGCCTGACAAGGTGCGCCTCATGCAGCGCAACTGGATCGGTAAATCCGAGGGCCTTCAGGTCCGCTTCCAGTTGAGCGAAGAAGTGCATGGCCATAGTGAAGTGGAAATCTTTACTACCCGCCCTGACACGCTGTTTGGTGCATCCTTCATGGGCCTGTCGGCAGACCATCCACTGACCAAGGAACTGGCCAAGGACAATGACGAGCTGGCAGCCTTTGTTGAAGAATGCCACAAGATGGGCACCTCCGCTGCAGAGTTGGAAACAGCCGAGAAATTTGGTTTTGATACCGGCCTAAAAGTTGTCCATCCTCTTGATTCTTCAATTGAATTACCGATATACGTCGCCAACTTCATCTTGATGGATTACGGTACCGGCGCCATCTTTGGCTGTCCGGCCCATGACCAGCGCGACCTTGATTTCGCCCGCAAATATGGGCTGACGGTTACCCCTGTTGTGCTGCCGAAAGACGCAGATCCGGCAAGCTTCACAGTCGCTGATGAAGCCTATACCGGTGAAGGTACCATCTTCAATTCCGAGTTCCTCGATGGCATGAGCATTGACGCTGCCAAAGATGCGGTTGCTTCCAAACTGGAAGCCATCATGATCGATGACAAGCCTCAGGCCCTGCGCAAGACCCAATATCGTCTGCGTGACTGGGGTATTTCCCGTCAGCGCTATTGGGGCTGCCCGATTCCAATGGTCCATTGCCCCGATTGTGGCGTGGTTCCAGAGAAAAAAGAAAATCTGCCAATCAAGCTGCCGGACGACATCAATTTTGACAAGCCGGGCAACCCGCTTGACCGTCATCCGACCTGGCGGGATTGCACCTGCCCCAAATGCGGCAAGCCAGCCAAACGCGAAACCGACACCATGGACACCTTCGTGGATAGTTCCTGGTATTTCGCGCGCTTCACTGCGCCTTGGGAAACCAGCCCGACCGACAAGAAGGCTGTCGACGAATGGCTGCCGGTTGACCAATATATCGGCGGTATCGAGCATGCCATTCTGCATCTGCTCTATTCCCGCTTCTTCGCCCGCGCCATGTGCGAAACCGGCCATATGACGGTTAAAGAGCCCTTCCAGGGCCTCTTCACCCAGGGCATGGTCGTACATGAAACCTATAAAGGTGAAGATGGTCGCTGGGTATCGCCAGCAGAGATTACCGTTTCTGAAAAAGACGGCAAACGCAGCGCTGTCCATAAAGAAACCGGCGAAACCATCACCATCGGCTCCATTGAGAAGATGTCGAAATCCAAGAAGAATACCGTGGATCCGACCGACATCATCGAAACCTACGGTGCCGACACCGCCCGTTGGTTCATGCTCTCTGACAGCCCTCCGGAACGCGACGTCATCTGGACGGAAGCAGGTGCAGAAGGCGCCCATCGCTTCATTCAGCGCATCTGGCGTCTGACACTTGATGTATCTGAATTCCTTGACTTTTCTGCGCTCTCCAAGCCGGAAGCCCTGTCTGGTGAAGCCCTCGCCCTGCGCAAGCTGACCCACAAGACACTGGCAACCGTGGAAAGCACCATCGAGCAACTCGGCTTCAACCGTGCCGTTGCCCAGATCTATCAGCTGGTCAATGCCATCGCGTCTGCAGCCAAAAAAGAAAAACTGGACAAGGATGCATCCCTTTGTTGGGTTGTTGACGAATCCATGCAGCTTCTGTTGCTGATGTGCTCCCCGATGATGCCGCATCTGGCCGAGGAATGCTGGTCTCAGCTTGGCAAGGATGGGCTCGTTTCCACGCAGAGCTGGCCACAAGCGGACAGCGCCATGTTGACGGAAGATGAAATAACACTGCCAATCCAGATCAACGGTAAAAAGCGCGGTGAATTAACCGTTGCCGCGGACGCAGATAAAGATACAATCGAAAAGGCTGTACTCGCATCTGAACCCGTACTCAAAGCACTGGATGGCAAGGCTCCGCGCAAGGTCATTGTCGTGCCCAAAAGGATCGTCAATGTTGTTATCTGACAATCATAACAAGACGAAAATTCTGACCCTGGCCCTCTTTATGGGCCTGGGTCTTGGCCTTTCTGCCTGTCAGGTTCGTCCTCTCTATTCCTCGAATACGACAACGGGCCAAACGCTTGCAACAGAGCTTTCTTCGGTAGAAATTGCCCCTGCTGACAATCGTATAGAGCAGGAAATCCGCAACAATCTGATCTTCGCCTTCACCGGAGGTGGGACACCAGAAGCACCGGTTTATAAACTGGTTTTGGATACCAAGACCACCAGTGACGATCTGACAATTGAAAGCGGAACCGGTCTTGCAAAAACCACACGTGTCAGCATGACCGCGACTTATACGCTCATCAAGCTCTCTGACAAATCTTTGGCAACCAAGGGCTCCAGCTACTTTACGGCTGAATTTGCCCGCAGCACCCAGCGTTTTGCCAACGATCGCGCCAAGCTTGATGCTGAAAATCGTGCCGCTGAACAAATTGCCAATGATATTCAGCTACGCCTGTCTGCCTTCTTTGCTGCAGGCACATAATATCGGATAAAGGCCGTCGGTTTTGAAAGAACAGACGGCCTGATATCCTGTTTTCCTCCTGGCAAACCCCGTTTTTCAAAGGCAAACAATGGCGCAAATCAAGACCAATATGGTCGATAGCTATCTGGTCAAACCCAATTATGCCCACAAGGTCATTCTGATTTATGGCCAGGATACGGGTCTTGTTACCGAACGCGCCGAACGCCTTGCAAAAACCTATCTCAAGGACAATTCAGATCCCTTTGCTGTGATCCGTCTGGATTCAACGGATATCGCATCTGATCCCCTACGTCTGGCCGATGAAGCCAATACCATTTCGATGTTTGGCGGCAACCGCGTCATCACCGTTCAGATGAGCGGCAGCAAATCGATCATGCCAGCGCTGGAACCCGTTTTGTCCACCCCGCCTCAAGATGCCTTCATCATCATCAAGGCGGCTGACCTCAAAAAATCAGCGCCCTTGCGCAAGGCCGTAGAAAAGGCACAGAGCGCAGTCACCCTGCCCTGCTATATGGACGCCAGAGAGGCCCTCAACGGCATCATAGACGAAGAATTAGCCCTCTCACGCCTCTCCATCACAAAGAATGCCCGAACGATGCTTCTGGACAATCTGGGCGCCGACAGAATGGCCTCCCGTGCCGAGGTTCAAAAGCTCTGCCTCTTTGCCATGGATGATGGGGAAATCACCGAGCAGCATATCGAAGATATTGTCGGCGATGCTTCCAACCAACAGATTGATATGATTGTTGATTCTGCTGCTCTTGGAAGAACGGGTGAGTTGGACAGACGCCTTGAACAAATTCTCGGCTCCGGCAATCATCCAACCGTCATTGGTTCAGCAGCTTTGCGTCATTTTCAAATGCTCGAACGCGCCCTAAGCCTGATGGACAAAGGCACTCCGCCCCCTTCAGCGCTTGATAAGGCGGCCCCCATGCTTCATTTCAAGCGCAAACCGCTTATTCAGAGTCAATTGCGTATATGGGATAGCAAAAAGGCATCCCGCGCCTGTGAATTGCTCTCCCAGAGCTTGGCAAACAGCCGCAAGCATTATCAATTGGCGCCCACAGTGATCTCAGAGACCCTTCTGATGATCTCGGCAACGGCACAGCGTATTAACCGCTAAGTCATATCATTCCTGTCTGGATATTGTTTCACGTGAATCGTTTTTTGAATCAGTAAGTTGCTTTTGCCGATCTCACTTTGTGTGAAAACAAATAGGGATTGTTTTTTCTGTGCTCTCCAGATCAGTATTTTTATAAATCACAAAGCCACGGCAAAGCCTGCATCCCAAAACCAAGTCGTTTCACGTGAATCAACCCTATTGGTCCATGCGCCCTCTAGGTCCTAAACACGCGCCGACAATATAACGCGAAGAACACTCTCCACTGCCTTTTCACTGCCCAAGATTGACTTTAATTTTTAATCATTTGAACCTGTTGCGACGAACAGAAGAATAAAACTGATCGGGTAAGATTTGCGAAACGGCCCCAACGTCTGGAAAGCATAATGACACTCAACAAAATCCGGAAGAATGGGTCCCATGCAGCCTATTTTGCCATGATTACCGTCTTCTTGGACGCTTTCGGAATTGCCTTTATTTCTCCAGTTCTACCGGATCTTCTGGAGCAAATAACGGGAAGCAGTTTGGGCAACGCAGCAATCTATGGCGGCTACCTGACATTCATCTATGCTTTCATGCAATTCATTGTTTCCCCCATTTTGGGAAATCTCTCCGATAGCTTCGGCCGCAGACCTATCCTCGTCGTCTCCCTTGGCGCCTTGGGCATTGACTATCTGATCATGGGTTTTGCCAATTCCCTTTGGCTGCTGTTTTTTGGCCGCTTTATTGCTGGAATTTTTGGCGCAACCCACGCCACGGCTTCTGCCTTCATTTCAGATATTTCGAACGGAAAGCAGCGCACACGCAATTTCGGCTTGTTGGGTGCCAGCTTTGGTGCCGGATTTGTGGCTGGCCCCTTGATTGGTGGCATGCTCACAGACTATGGTGTACGCGTACCCTTTTTTGCGGCTTTCTTGTTGATATTACTCAATTTTATCTACGGGCTACTCATATTCCCCGAGAGCCTGCCCAAGGAGAAAAGACGAAAGTTTACGCTGACCGGCATCAATCCCTTCAAGGGACTTACCGAATGCACGCGCTTTCCATCCATAATGCCCCTGTTTCTGGCGCTCTTTCTCTTTCTCGTCGCGGACCATGTTTATGTGTCTGTGTGGCCCTACTATACGCGCGAGGCCTTCGAATGGAGCAGCCGCAAGGTCGGACTAACCTTAGCCATCTTTGGCTTTTTTCATGCCCTTACACAGGCTTTTCTAGTCGGCGCTCTTCTCAAAAAACATGATGAGTTGACCATTGCCTTGATTGGTATTGTCAGCAGCGCAGCGATCATGGCGACTCTGCTCTTCATCACTCAGGGATGGGTCATCTATGTCTTCTTGCCTTTCACCGCGCTTGGTGGCTTGGCGACACCCGGTCTGCAATCTCTCATGACCCAGAGAGTGCCGGAAACCCATCAGGGACAATTGCAAGGTGGAATTGGTAGTCTCACCAGTCTCACGACAATTCTGAGCCCGCTAATCATGACACGCACCTTTTATTTTTTCACTCAAGACCATGCTGCCTACTATCACCCCGCAGGCGTATTCGGCCTTTCTGCCTTTGTATGTCTGTTGGCAATGATCCCTCTGGCCTGCTTTTACAAACGCCATCGACATTGAAACCAACATTGAGCACCAAACGCTCTCAACCCAAAACGCGCATTTCAGTTAGATAAGCAACAAAAAAGGGAGCCAAAATGACTCCCTTTTCTACAATATCTATCATTGAACGTGGATTATTGCTTTTCCAGAATGGCAATAATCGCATCGAGCTGCTCAAGCGATTTATACTGAATCTTGAGCTCCCCACCCTTTTTCTTGGGTGCGATAAAAACATTCCAGCCGAGACGATCCGTCAAACGCTTTTCCAAGGCCACCGTATCCGCATCTTTTTCCTTTTTCGGCTTTGGTTCCTTGACCTTTTCCTTTTCCTGACCAGCTTTTTCAGCATCGCGTACGGTCATACCGTCTTCAACGATACGCCGCGCCAGCTCCTCAGGATTCTCTGCCGTAATCAAGGCGCGTGCATGGCCAGCGGTCAATTCGCCCTTTTTGAGATAATCCTTGATGCTTTCCGGAAGCTTCAACAGGCGCAAGGTGTTGGCCACATGAGAGCGGCTTTTGCCAATAACGTCAGCGAGTTCAGCCTGCGTATAATCAAACTCGGCGATCAACTGATCATAGCCAAGTGCTTCCTCCAGTGCATTCAGATCTGCACGCTGAACGTTCTCGATGATCGCAAGTTCGAGGGCTTCCTTGTCATTCACATCATGAATAAGAACGGGGACCTCGTGCAAGCCAGCTGCCTGGGCGGCGCGCCAACGACGTTCACCAGCAATGATCTCGTAGGAATCTTCCTCATCTTTTACCGCACGACAAAGAATAGGGTTCATGATCCCCTTTTCCTTGACTGATCTGGTCAGATCATCGAGATCCTTTTCAACGAAATCCTGACGTGGGTTCCGCGGGTTTGGCCGTAAAAACTCGATAGGAATGCGCCGTTGAGAGCGAGCGCGCTCAATAGCCTGCGCTTCATTATCCATATCTCCGATCAGAGCCGCCAATCCACGCCCCAAACGTTTGCCTTCAGCTGGTTTTTTTGCCATTTTTCCGCATTCCCATCAAACCCGTATAGCCCCTAAGCAATCGGGCCAGACTTCCCTTTGTCACAGTTATGCTGACCCGACAATCAGGCAGCCTTGTTACGCAATTTCTTCTCGCGCTGGATAATCTCAGATGCGAGTTTCAAATAAGCCTGACTGCCCGAGCATTTCAGATCGTAAAGCAAAGCCGGTTTACCATAGGATGGTGCTTCAGAAACGCGCACATTGCGTGGGATAATCGTCTCATAAACTTTATCCCCCATATGCTCACGCACATCTTCAACCACCTGATTGGACAGATTATTCCGACTATCATACATGGTCATCACAATACCATGGATAGAAAGTTCAGGGTTCAGGGCACCTTTGACCTGATTCACAGTCTGAATGAGCTGGGTCAAACCTTCAAGCGCGAAAAACTCGCATTGCAGCGGAACAAGAATGGAATGCGCGGCCGCCATCGCATTGATGGTCAAAAGGTTTAGAGACGGAGGACAATCGATCAACACATAGGTGAAGCGTTTTTCCTCTGGAATTTCATCACCCATTTTTCCGTGCGTTTCGATGGCCTTGCGCAAACGGAAAGCGCGATCTTTATCACCCGAAATTTCTTGTTCAAGTCCGAGAAGATCCATTGTCGAAGCCGCAACAGACAGACGCGGCACGGCAGTCGGGATGGCAGCTTCCATCAGCGTTGCTTCATTGAGAAGCAATTCCGCGGTAGAAACCTGACGCGCCTTGCGATCAATGCCCAATCCGGTACTGGCGTTGCCCTGAGGATCGACATCCACGATGAGAACCGTTTCTCCAATCGCCGCCAAAGCGGTACCCAAATTGATTGCAGTGGTTGTTTTCCCTACGCCGCCCTTCTGATTAGCAAGAGTCAGAACGCGGGGAGATTCAGGTAGTGAACTCATAAAGTGGCCTCACTTCGCATTTGTTTCACTATGCGTTTTTGGGTGATAAGCGGCGCAGAATAACGATCCGCGCTTCGGGATCCGTTCTGCTCACTTGTTGTACCAGATCTATATTCCAGCTAACACTGGCCTCACGCAATTCTCGATCAAAGTCCCGACCTTTGTGGAAAACACCCACACAAGTTTCACAAATGTGGGGATGAACGAAAGAACAGAGTTTATCGAGAGAAGCGAGGGCTCGAGCACTAAAAGCATCCACTGGACCGGACCAATCTTTCAACACCGATTCGATCCTGTCTCCATGTACTACGACATTGAGCCCCAACTCGCGAGCAACTGTCTTGAGAAATGCACCTTTCCGGCCATTGCTTTCGATCATATGGACCGAGTAATCCTCACCCGTATCATCCAGCAGAATAGCAGTCACCAGCCCCGGAAATCCGGCGCCAGACCCAAGATCAATCCAGTGGCGCGCTTGCGGATAAGCCGCATAGATCTGCACGCTGTCCGCTATGTGACGCACCCAGATTTCATCAAGGGTTTTCGGAGCCACAAGGTTTTGCGCTGGCTGCCACTTACGCACCAAAGCCTCATAGCGTCCCAGCTTTTCCAGTGATTCACGTGAAACCGGAAGCATTGAATTGATCAATTCAATGCCACGTTCCTTAGCGTCCATATGATCTTTCCATTCCCTTCAAACCGTCTGTAGGAGCGCAGCACCCTGCCCGCCTGAAAGCCGGTATCTATCAATATTACATACGCTTGCTATGTGCCAAAACAAGCGTCAAAGCCGCTGGCGTCATTCCATCGATACGCGAGGCCTGTCCAAGGGTCTGCGGACGAACATGATTGAGCTTCTGCTTTAATTCGTTGGACAGTCCGTTGATATCTTCAAAGACAAGACTGGATGGAATCACCAAGGCCTCATCCTTTTTGAAGGTCTCGATATCATCAGTCTGCTTTTTCATATAGACTTGATAGAGCGCTTCGATCTCAAGCTGCTTGCGCACCTTGGGCGAAAAATTCCCAAATTCGGGCCACACTTCGGTCAATCGATCGAGGGTCAAATCCGGATAAGCCAGAAGCTCATAGGCTGTGCGGCGCTGACCGTCCTTGTTGATTTTAAGGCCAACCCGCTCCGCTTCATTCGGTGTCAGACTCTTTTCCTGAGCAAGCGCTGTAATGGCCTGAAGCTCTTCTTTCTTCTGCCCGAAAGCCTTACGTCGCTCTTCGCCGATCAGACCCCACCCATCAGCCTTATCCGTCAGGCGCTGATCGGCATTGTCCGCACGCAGAGAAAGACGATATTCCGCCCGCGAGGTAAACATCCGATAGGGTTCCATCACACCGCGTGTAATCAGATCGTCGATCATCACACCGATATAGGCATCGGATCGTCCGAGAACCACACCATCCTGATCGCCACATTGACGCGCTGCATTCATACCCGCAATCAAGCCTTGAGCCCCTGCCTCTTCATAGCCAGTGGTCCCATTAATCTGACCAGCCAGATACAAGCCGGATACCCTCTTGGTTTCAAGCGTCGCCTTTAGCTCGGTCGGGTCAATATAGTCATATTCAATCGCGTAGCCATATTGCTTGATCTCAACATTCTCGAGCCCCGGGATCGAACGGATATAGGCATCCTGCACATCTTCCGGCAGCGAGGTCGAAATACCATTGGGATAGATCGTATCAACATCAAGCCCTTCAGGTTCAAGAAACACCTGATGCCCATCCCGATCACCAAAGCGATTGATTTTATCTTCGATAGACGGACAATAGCGCGGCCCTACCCCTTCGATTTTACCCGAATACATCGCAGACTTATGGATATTCTCACGAATGATCTGGTGTGTCTTCGGCACGGTACGGGTCACATGACAATCAATCTGCGGTGTCGTGATAGCATTCGTCAGGTAGGAAAAGGCGACAGGTTCATCATCCCCTGGCTGTGTACCAAGCGAGGAATAATCAATTGTCGTGCCATTCAAGCGTGCCGGGGTCCCAGTCTTCAGCCGCCCCAATCGGAAATTCTCCGACATCAAACGCAAAGACAGATCATTGGCCGCCGGATCACCCATCCGGCCAGCGGAAAAGCTCTTTTGTCCGATATGAATAAGTCCGCGCAGAAAAGTGCCTGTCGTCAGAACAACCGCACCGCAGGCTATTTCCTTGCCGTCAGATAAGGTCACACTGGTCACGCGCCCCTCATCGATAGACATATCGGCGACTTCCCCATCAACAATAATAAGATTGGGGGTATCCGCCAGAAGCGCCTGCACGGCATTACGATAGAGCTTGCGATCTTCCTGCGCACGCGGCCCCTGAACTGCAGGTCCCTTACGCCGATTGAGCAGTCGAAACTGGATCCCGCCTTTATCTGCAGCAAGCCCCATAATCCCGCCCAGAGCATCAATCTCACGAACGAGGTGACCCTTACCCAATCCGCCGATTGCCGGATTACAAGACATCACACCGATTGTCTGTCGACTATGGGTTACCAACGCAACCGTCGCACCAACACGCGCAGCGGCTGCTGCAGCTTCAGCACCTGCATGACCACCACCAACAACCACTACATCAACTCGGTTCATCCATATCCTCTTATGTCTTCAGCCAACATCGGACAGAGCATTATCATCGGTGCGAGCCCAAACGCCAAGAAGACCTTCCCTAAAGCGTTAACTCGCAGCCCCCAATTCTTCAGAACTTGTTTACATCCCACATGATAGCCTGAATCGGGTCGAAATTCAGGATTCACGTGAAACACGTCAAACCCGCAGATTTTCGCTATATAGCACGGATTCACGTGAAACTATTGGGATAAATTCCTCGTTTGATGATTCACGTGAAACAGAGTCAATCCTGAAATTAAAAAACTATGTTTCACGTGAAACGATCCACTATTTACCCACACAGAACTGTGAGAAAATCACGCCGAGCATTTCCTCGACATCAATTCTTCCAGTGATCTTCCCCAGCTCATCCCCAGCCTGACGCAAGAATTCTGAGCGAATTTCTATAGGCGACTCTGTATAGATAAGGGAATTATTAACATTATCCACACAGGAAAGCAGATATTTTCTGTGACGCTCACGGGTTATAAGCACATCTTCAGCCCCATCAAACAGGGATTCAATTTGTTTCACAAACGAATCGTAAAAGAAATCCATCCCTTTGCCTGTTTTAACCGAGGCTGAAAAGACCATTTCCTTATCATCGCCTTTACCATTGGCATGAAACGGATCCGAATCGATTCGATCCTGTTTGTTAAACAGAACCATTCGTCGTGCGTGACTGCTCAGCTCCACCCGTTCCTCAGGATGAGTACCGTCCACAACTTCAATCAACAGATCCGCATTCTCGCTTTTTTCCAAAGCGCGACGTATCCCTTCCCGCTCGACTACATTGTCTGACTCTCTCAATCCAGCCGTATCAATCATCGTCACCGGATAGCCTTCGATATCCAGATGCAGTTCCAAAAGGTCGCGTGTCGTGCCGGCTTCTTCGGTCACAATGGCCACATCCCGTTTGGCAAACCAATTGAGCAAGGACGACTTTCCCGCATTGGGATGACCAGCAAGCACCACGGTCAATCCGTTGCGCAAGCGCTCCCCATGATCGGCTTTGGAAAGATGACGTTCGATATCGGCCTTCAACTCTTTCAGCTTTGGCCAGATCACATCGGAAATCGCGCCCGGAATATCTTCTTCATCAGAAAAATCCAGCTCTGCTTCAATCATGCTCCGGGCCTGAAGCAAGATCTCTCGCCAGCCATCAATGACACTCTTATGAGCTCCGCTCGCCTGACGAATAGCCTGCTTGCGCTGATTTTCCGTTTCGGCCTGAATGAGATCGGCCAAGCCCTCGACAGCTGTCAGATCATATTTCCCGTTCTCAAACGCCCGCCGTGTGAACTCCCCTGCTTCAGCCAAACGACAACCTTCGAACCGACCCAGAATTTCAAGCATGGCCTTAACCACTGCCCGCCCGCCATGAAGATGAAACTCGACGGCCTCTTCACCAGTGAAGGATTTGGTGTCGGGAAAAACGATGACCAGTGCCTGGTCAATAATATCGCCACTAAAGGGATCAGACAGATAACGCAAGGCTGCAAAACGCGGTTTGGGTTCCTTGTCTATCAGCTTGTTCATGACAAACCGCGCCTTGGGGCCGGACAAACGAATCACGGCAACACCAGCCGGAACCGCTCCGCTGGAAAGGGCAAAAATGGTATCTTGCGTCATGAGATCAATCCCTGCGCCCCAAAAGTTATGGGTCGCATGCTGTGCATTTGCAATGTTGATTGTTTCAGAACCGAATCCATCTGCATCAACCGGCCTGCCAAAAGGTCAGATCTACGCCCGTTATGCGGACCCGACCATCAGGCTGACAATCTGGTTATCCCATCGATTTCGCGGAAGATCCGAATATATCAAGAGCAGGTTTCTGGTGATCCAGAAGAGGAGATCACAAAATGAAAGCCGCCCAACGACTGTCAGACGGCTTTCTAATCTTTTACATGCGATTGGGCAAGCCCAATTTACAAGCGGATGCAGGACATCAGGTATTCATATTGTCGAAGAATTCCGCATTGTCCTTTGTTGCACGCAATTTATCGAGCAGGAACTCAATGGCATCAACGTTGCTCATGGCACCAAGAATACGACGCAGAACAAAGACCTTCTGCAGATCTTTCTTATCGACCATAAGCTCTTCCTTGCGGGTACCCGATTTGAGGATATCCATGGCAGGGAAGATACGCTTGTCGGAAACCTTGCGATCAAGAACGATTTCGGCGTTACCCGTGCCCTTGAATTCTTCGAAGATAACCTCGTCCATGCGACTACCCGTATCAATCAGGGCGGTGGCGATGATCGTTAGCGATCCACCTTCCTCGATATTACGGGCTGCACCAAAGAAGCGCTTCGGACGCTGCAACGCGTTGGCATCCACACCACCGGTCAAAACTTTACCGGAAGACGGAATAACCGTGTTGTAGGCACGCCCAAGACGCGTAATGGAATCGAGCAGAATAACCACATCACGGCCGTGTTCGACCAGACGCTTGGCCTTTTCGATCACCATTTCGGCAACCTGCACGTGACGGGAAGCCGGCTCATCAAATGTGGATGAGACCACTTCACCATTCACCGTCCGTTTCATGTCGGTCACCTCTTCAGGGCGCTCGTCAATGAGCAGCACGATAAGGCAGCTGTCCGGATGGTTGGCAGTGATCGATTTTGCGATATTCTGCAAAAGAACGGTTTTACCGGTACGCGGCGGCGCAACGATCAAAGCACGCTGACCCTTACCAAGCGGAGCGACCAGATCGATCACACGACTGGACATGTCCTTACCGGTTGGATCAGTGGCTTCAAGCTTGAAGCGCTCATCAGGATGCAATGGCGTCAGGTTATCGAAATGAACCTTGTGACGCGCCTTGTCCGGATCTTCGAAGTTGACAGTATTCACCTTCAGAAGGGCAAAGTAGCGTTCGCCTTCCTTCGGGCTGCGAATATGTCCTTCCACCGTATCCCCCGTACGCAAGGAAAAGCGCCGGATCTGGGAAGGTGAAATGTAGATGTCGTCCGGGCCAGGCAGATAGTTTGCATCTGGCGACCGCAGAAAACCGAAACCGTCTTGAAGTACCTCGACGACACCTTCGCCGATGATATCTGTTTCTCTTTCTGCAAGCTGTTTGAGGATCGCAAAAAGCAGTTCCTGCTTTCGCAGCGTACTGGCATTTTCGACCTCGAGCTCTTCAGCGAAATTCAGTAGCTCTGTCGGAGATTTTTTTTTGAGTTCTTTTAGTTTCATTTCGCGCATAGCGAAACTCTCATATAAGGGATAAGCAACCAAGGGAAAAAAGGTAGGAAGAAAACGAGGCACTGTTGTTTGTTATTGTGCCTCGCTAGAACCTCGGAAAACAAAGGAAAGAAAGCGTCTCCAAGGTATTCATCGTTAGAAACGATTTCGCGGAACATAGCTGCTTCGCATAGACTGGGCAAGCCCTGTGATACAAAAATATGTCGCTGGACCAGATGAAAGGGCCAAATTGAGACGAATTGCTAGTCTCAACCCCCGAATTTGCCGTCAGTAAAAGGGTTTAACAACAGCCAGAATGACGATTGCCACCATCAACAGCGTGGGAACTTCGTTGAAATAACGATAGTAAACATGGTCCTTGCGATTTTCATCAGCAGCAAAGACACGCACATAGCGTGCACACACCATATGGTAAGCGGTCATCAGGCTTACAAGAAGAAACTTGATGTGAAGCCAAATGGCATCAGCTGTCCAAATGCCATGACCAAAGGCCAGCCACAAACCGAAAATCCAAGATGCAATCAGAGAAGGGTTCATGATGCCCTTCAACAATTTGCGTTCCATGACCTTGAATATTTCAGATTTCTCAGACCCGACCTCAGACATTGCATGATAGACGAACAATCGCGGCAAATAGAAAATCCCTGCCATCCATGTGATGACAGAGATGATATGCAGGGCCTTTGTCCACTCATAGGGAAGAAATTCCAGAAAATCCATTTCAGTCCTCAATTCACTTGAACAAAAGCCCGGTCATTTGCTCGTTCAATATCACGCTTAGCCCCTATAGGAACGCACGCGCTGAATCAGTCGATGAACCAGATCGATATTGCCCTGCGGGGAGATACCATGACCCAGATTGAAAATAAAAGGTCCATTGCTCCAAGACGCCATGATCCGGTCAATGGATTCATCCAGATGTCGTTCGTCAGACATCAACAAGGTCGGATCCAGATTGCCCTGCAAAGCCACCTTCGGCTGCAAGACATCCCGCGCCCAGTCCAGAGGTACGGTCCAGTCCAACCCGATGGCATTTACGCCTGTGGCCTCAACAAAATCAACGAGCCGCACACCCGCCCCTTTTGGAAAACCGATAATCTTTGCGTCCGGAATTTGAGTGCGGACACCTGCCACGATTCTGGCGATGGGATCACGAGAAGCCGAAAGATAGAGCGCATCATCCAGCACGCCAGCCCAGCTATCAAAAATCTGCACCGCATCGGCGCCTGATTGCAGCTGTTTGACCAGATAAAGGATAGACGCTTCGACCAGCACATCGATCAGGGCATGAAAAGCTTCTGGATGCTTGCGTGCAAACAAACGGGCGGGAGCCTGATCCGGCGTGCCATGCCCTGCGATCATATAGGTGGCAACGGTCCAGGGTGCACCACAAAATCCAAGAAAAGTGGTTTCCCCCGGTAGCCCTTCTCGAATCTTTCCAATTGCTTCGAAAACCGGATTAAGATTCTCCAGAACGATCGAAGGATCAAGATCCTTGATTTCTTCAGCAGAGATCGGATCGAGCTGCGGTCCTTCCCCTTGAACAAACCTCACCGAACGCCCAATTGCATCAGGAATCACGAGAATATCGGAAAATAGGATCGCTGCATCAAAGCCAAATCGACGAATGGGCTGAAGAGTTACTTCGCAAGCCAAATCAGGATTGTAGCAAAGGGAGAGAAAGCTTCCTGCCTCTGCCCTGGTGGCACGATATTCAGGAAGATACCTTCCCGCTTGCCTCATCAACCAGATCGGAGGAACTTTCTCAGTTTGGCCATTGAGCACGTTCATCAAGCGTCGATTGTTCACGAATTTTGTCTCCCCGTTTGCAGTCCGAATTGAGCACGATTCCCAACAAACTTCCTAATAAAATATTTAAGTTTTAGAATCTGTTTCTTCTTTTAGACCGTGGATTGTGGGAGTTATTTTTGGCCCACACATTGCCCACAATGACTCTTGAACAACTGTGATTCAACAGTCGTTACCTTCTAGTAACTTTTAGGGACCAATGGGGACAAGTCTTATCGACAGGCAGATTTCCGCGGAGTCTTCTGTGGTCAAATCTGGGGGCTATCTGGAGACAGAAATTGAGCAAAGTTTAACAAAGTGTGCATTAACTGTTTGTTAACCTCAGTAAACAGAGTGTTAATAAAACAGGCGTTGCTCAACTCAGCTTGGGGATTAATAAATGGTTAACGGGCATGAAAAGCCAAGCTCGGGAAAAACGGCTTGATTATCCCCTGTTGCCCACACCCCCTGTTGAAGAATCGATTGTTGAAGCCGGTCTTAACCCTCTATTAAGACAGTCTCATGACGGAAATTGCTGTTTTCCGGCCTTTTCAGCCTGTGTAAATCGTGACAGAGGGGAAAGATCCACAACAGCCGTTTTGTTTGACGCCTGCTTGCTCTAAAACTCGGATCATCTTCTCAACGGTTGGACCTTTTTCATGATTCCATTGATTCTAGCTTCCAAAAGTCAGGCTCGGGCACAGCTCTTGTCCAATGCCGGCCTTTCATTTGAGACATCGGTTGCGCAAATTGATGAGCGCGCCGCCGAACAGCCTCTATTGGCAGCAGGGGCTTCTCCTGCCGATATAGCAACCCTGCTTGCTCAGGTGAAAGCGACCGAGGTGTCCGTTCGCAATCCCGGTGCGCTGGTCATCGGAGCCGATCAGACATTGGGTTTTGGGGATAAACGCTTCAACAAACCAGAAGATGACGCTGCTGCGCGCCGCCAGCTGCTGGAATTGGCCGGTCAGAGCCACCAGCTGAATTCGGCTGTGGTTTGTGCAAAAGATGGGGAAATCCTCTGGAGCCATGTTTCGACAGCCACCCTCACCATGCGGCCATTGAGCCCGGAAGAGATCGGGCGCTATATGGCGCGCGTTGGCGATCAGGTGCGTTCCAGTGTCGGCTGTTATCAGCTTGAAGGGCTTGGCGTGCAATTGTTTGAAAAGATTGATGGCGACTATTTCACCATCCTCGGATTGCCCCTCCTCCCATTGCTCGGCTATTTGCGTGACCATCAGGGACTGGGTTTTTGATCATGACTACGACTAATTCATCCAGTGCGCCCAAGGCCTTTGTCATTGGCTGGCCCATTGAACAATCCAAATCACCGGTCATTCATGGTCATTGGCTTAAAAAATTCGGCTTTGCCGGCTCCTATGAGAAGATCGCCGTTGAGCCGGACGCATTGGGCAGCTTTATTGCAGAGATGAAAGACAAGGGATTTGCCGGTGGCAATGTGACAATCCCGCACAAACAGGCGGTTCTGGCCTTTGCTGATGTGATTCATCCTGCGGCCAAAAGACTTCACGCTGCAAATACTCTTTGGTTTGAGGATGGGAAGCTCCATGCTGACAATACCGATGGCTACGGCTTTCTAGCCAATCTTGATCAGCTACAGCCTGGTTGGGATAGCAAAAAGGGCGGCCATGCAATGGTATTGGGCGCCGGAGGCGCAGCACGACCCATCATCAATGGCTTGATAGAGCGTGGCTTTTCGACCGTTACGATAGCGAATCGAACAAAAGAAAAAGCAGAGGTGCTCGTAAAGCTCTTCACTGAGCTTGGATATGACGATCATTTGCAGTGCATCGAATGGGACAGGCGGTCTGAGCAGCTTTGTGATATCGACCTGCTTGTGAACACCTCAAGCCTGGGCATGATCGGTCAACCACCTCTCGAAATTTCCCTTGCCGCTTTGTCCGCCTCTGCATTGGTGACTGATATTGTCTATAATCCTCTTGAAACGGATCTGTTGCGGCAGGCAAGAATGAAAGGCAATCTGGTCGTTGATGGGCTGGGCATGTTGCTGCATCAGGCAGTCCCGGGCTTTGAACACTGGTTTGGCAAGCGCCCCACAGTGACCGAAGCCTTGCGCGAAGAGGTGCTGGCGCAGCTTTAGGAGGGACACATGATCAAGATCGGCCTTACGGGCTCCATTGGCATGGGCAAAAGCACCACAGGACAGATGTTTGTGCAGCGTGGCTGTCCGCTTCACGATGCTGATGCCGTGGTTCATGAGCTTTATCATGGTGAGGCTGTGCCATTGATTGAAGCGGAGTTCCCCGGAACCACCGGGCCGCTGGGGGTTGATCGCGCGGTGCTTTCTCAAAAGGTGATCGGCAATCCGGAAGCCATGCGTCGGCTGGAAAGCATCATTCACCCGCTCGTGCGGGCCGAGGAAAGAAAATTTTTCGAGAAAGCCCAATCGGATAAGGCCGACATCGTTGTTCTGGATATCCCCCTTCTTTATGAGACCGATGCACAGGATCGTGTGGACGTCGTCGTTGTCGTTTCGGCCGAGGAGAGCATTCAGCGGACACGGGTGCTTGAGCGTCCGGGCATGACAGCCGAAAAGTTCGAGGCCATCAAGGCCAAGCAGATGGCCGATGCTGAAAAACGCAGCCGTGCGGATTATGTTATCGACACTGGCAAGGGGCTGGAAGCTGCTGCCCGGCAGGTTGAAGCAATTCTGGATGATGTCAGAAGCCGCTTTGCACAAACGGGCGAATAGATCATAGTCTGCAAAGTGATTTGATTTGGAAGAGAGTTTGAAATGGCGCTAAGGGAAATTGTATTCGATACGGAAACGACCGGCCTTGATGTCATGACTGGCGACAGGATCGTGGAAATTGGCTGCGTTGAACTCATCAACCATTTGCCGACCGAGAATAACTTCCATGTCTATATCAATCCCGAACGCGATATGCCCGAAGAGGCCTTCCGGGTGCATGGTCTTTCAGAAGAATTTCTCTCGGATAAACCGAAATTTGCTGAAATCGCCAAGGATTTTCACGACTTTATCAAAGACACCGTGTTGATCGCCCACAATGCCAGCTTCGACGTGAAATTTCTCAATTGGGAACTGGATAAAGCCGGTTTTCCCAAGATCAAGGATGATCTTGTCATCGATACGTTGGCCATGGCGCGCCAAAAATTCCCTGCTGGCCCCAACAATCTCGATGTGCTCTGCAGCCGCTTCGGTATTGATAACTCCAAGCGAACCTTGCACGGCGCCTTGCTCGATAGTGAGATTTTGGCCGATGTCTATCTGGAATTGATTGGTGGCCGCCAGACCAGCTTCATGCTGTCCAATGACCAGCAGAATGATTCCGATGGCGAGGATTGGGAAGCGACACGCGTGCGCAAACCTGCCAAGGCACGTCCTTCTTCGCTGCCTGCAAGGCTTACGGAAGAGGAAATTTCAGCACATAGAGTTTTTCTTGGAGAGCTAAAAGGCGAGACAATCTGGTCACACTATATGTCACCGAAACCTGGTGAAAACGCTGATCAGGACCAAACTGAGGCATAAGCCCTGCCTGAGGCACGGATTCACGTGAAACGAATTCGTAATTTTCAAAATTTAAGCAACAAAAAAGCCGACCGGATAAACCGGTCGGCTTTTTGATTTTTGGCATTTGAGGGCAGCTTACTGTGTAGGTTGATCCTGCTGCTGCTGTGCAGCCATTTCCATCATGCGCTGACGGTAAAGCTGAGCAAAATCGATCGGATCCACGTTCAGTGGTGGGAAACCGCCACGTGCAGTCGCATCAGAAATGATCTGACGTGCAAACGGGAACAGCATTCGTGGGCATTCGATCATGATGAACGGATGCAGCTGATCCTGCGGAACGTTGGAAATGGAGAAGATACCGGCATAGAGCAGCTCGACGTTGAACATGGTTGTTTCGTCGCTGGTCGCGGTGGCGTTCAATGTCAGCTCGGCTTCGAATTCAGTTTCCGACAGTGGCGTTGCATTGACGTTGATCTGAACGTTAATCTCAGGCGCTTTCTCGCGAGGACGCAGAGAATCTGGAGCGTTTGGATTTTCGAAGGACATATCCTTGATATATTGGGCTAGAATTCTCAGGCCTGGCAGTTTGAGTTCACCGCCTTCAGCTGCGCCATTTTCTTGTGCGTCGCTCATAAAACTGTTTCCTAATTTATTGGTTGAACAAATTTGGATCCCAAATGGATCGCCTGAACACCCAGCGCCAGAATTAATGTCGAGATCAGGCTTTGATCACCTGATCGCCTCCCATAGCTTACCCAGGCGCTTCAGCAGGGTCCGAAATGATAATCCTCTTGTCTAAGAACCGCTGTAGCATGATGAACCGGTTGAAACAAGGTAAAGGCCAGATTAGCCAATCCATTTGCCAGCTTTGCCCAAAATATGTGAAGCAATTTCATGAGATCGTCATCTATTCGGGCGCGCAACAGCGTGTGACCCTAGTTTTTATTCCAGGGTGAGTTGCCGTCTTTTTTGCTTTCAATGGCATCGCGGTCTTTTACTTCTCCGAACTGATCCTCATCCAGATCAATGATGTCATCATTATCTGGGCGAGTATTGTTTTCTCTGTTCGGCGCGTCATAACTCTGGTAGCTGTAGCTTTCATAATAGGTGGAGCCGTTACCGAAAGACTGCCCCTGCATGCCAGCGATCGTGACGCGGGATTTGAAAAAGTGGAATATACCATCGCGAATGCCAGGAACCAAAAGCAAGAAGCCGATGGTGTCTGTTACAAAGCCCGGCGTAAGCAACAACAGGCCTGCTGCCAGCAACATGACTCCATGGGCCATTTCCTTTCCGGGAATCTTGCCCTGATTCATTTGCTGTTGAGCCTGCCCGACCAGAGCAAAGCCTTGATGCCGCAATAGAATGGTGCCAATCACCGCGGTGAGCAAAATGCCGAGCAGGGTGTTGAGAACGCCAATTTGTCCACCCACAATGATGAACACGCCAATTTCCAAGATCGGCACTGCCAGCAGCAGAAAGGGAAGGAATGGAAAGAGCGATTTGTGCCTCACTTAAGCGTTCTCCTCAAAAGTCTGTGTTTTTTATGCTCCTTTCGTTATCCATTATGGATTTGCAAGGAGCCCTCCCCTAAATATAGAAAGAAAAGTGAAAGTTTCAGTGCTTTTTTGCAAAAATCAACTTGGTCAAGGCGAGCTATATGTCCCAATTCCTCGGTTTCGATTTAACTTCAGTCGTTTTCCTCATTATCGCTGTCGTCTTGTTTTGGCGATTAAAGGATGTTTTAGGTACGAGAACAGGCAACGAAGCCGATCCTTTTGATCCCTTTTCAGACCATGAAAGCCGGGAAGAGAAAAAGGCACCGCATGCCGATGATACCGGCGACAACGTAATTGCCCTGCCTGAGCGTGTGGACAACGAGCGGGAATCCACTGAAGAGAAGAGCAAGCGGATCGAGAAGATCGCACCTGAAGGCTCATCGCTCAACGCGGCGCTTTCCCAGTTGATGGTGATGGATCGCAATTTTGATCCCGATACCTTCCTTTCCGGTGCCCGCACAGCTTATGAGATGATTGTCACAGCTTATGCACAAGGCGATCGAAAGACCCTCAAGCAGCTTTTGGCCGCCGATGTGTTTGCCGGCTTCTCTGCCGCGTTGGATGATCGAGAGGCTAACAAGCTGCGCGTTGATTTCACCTTTATCGGCATCAACAAGTCTTCCATCGTGGAAGCTGAAGTGGCAGGCAATGAAGCTCAGATCACAGTGCGGTTCGTCTCCTCTATCACTTCTTGCACCAAGGACGAGGTTGGCCATGTGATCGAGGGAGATCCGAACGCGGTCGAAGACGTCACCGATATCTGGACCTTCAGCCGCGATGTCACCAGTCGCAACCCGAACTGGAAACTGATCGGTACCGAATCGGCCCAATAAATCCGGATTTTCTGGCAGTTGATACGGGAAGATCCAAAGGAGCAACACGCAATGGCAGGGCCCGAAAATATCTCCTTTTCAGATCTTGCCGGATGGCGAGACCATGATCACAAGGCGGCTTTTGCCGCCTTTTGTCATGCTGCCGGTTATCTGTTGAAGAGCCCGCCAACAACAAGGGAGGGCAGTGCACGGGCCCAAGACCTTCTGGCTGTCAGCGAGCAGGCGCTCCTTTTTCGTGAAACCGTTGATCAGGCGCTAGACAACACACAAGCTCGCCGTTTTTTTGAAACACACTTTCATCCCGAGGCAATCGCTGGACCGGGTTTGTTGACCGGCTATTTCGAGCCGGTGTTCGACGGGCGCCTCGAGCCGGATGAATGCTTCCGCTTTCCCTTGCATAAAAGACCCGATGATCTGGTGGCTCTTTCTGAGGATCAGGCCTTAAAAGCCGGGTTCACTGCAGAGACCAGTTTTGCGCGCCAAGGTGCTGATGGCTATCAGTTCCATCACAGTCGTGCGGAGGTGATGGCCGGTGCGCTTGATGACATGCATCTGGAATTGGTTTGGCTGAAAGATCCCTTCGAAGCCTATATCATCCATATTCAGGGCTCGGCGACCATCGATCTGGGCGGCGGACGGCGCATGCGCATCGCTTTTGATGGCAAATCCGGCCATCCCTATCGCTCTTTGGGCAAGTTGTTGATCGAACAGGGGGTCTTTACCGCTGAGACGATCACGATGGATGGATTGATCGATTATCTCAGGGCACGTGATACCGACGGCCATCACTTTCTGGGTGAAAATCCATCCTATATCTTTTTCAAGGCCATTGAGGATCAAACATCCGAAGCCCAAGCCTTCGGCCCCCGTGCGGCAGCCAGAGTGCCTCTTGTGCCCATGCGTAGCATGGCGGTTGATCGGCATTTGCACACATTCGGATTGCCTTTTTGGCTGCAAACGACCTTGCCTGATGCGAGCGGAGAGGATAAACCCTTCAAGCAAATGGTATTTGCCCATGATACCGGGTCTGCAATCAAGGGTGCAGCCCGCGGCGATCTGTTTGTTGGAACCGGAACCGAAGCGGGCGCATGCGCCGGAAAGCTTCAGCAAGAGACAACCTTTATCTGCCTGATGCCTAACCGGCCAAAGCTGGCAGTTGATGAATGAGAGGAGGAAACAATGGCTCGTAAACCTCCCCTCAGTCGCAAGGATATCAAGCTCTGGCAGAAAGTCGCCAAAACGGTGGAGCCGCTTGAAGGCCGCTCTGCAGAGCTGAAGGCGCTGATCGAGACAATTGATACACAAAGCCTGATGGCCCCCGGCAATCAGCCTGATGCGACCCATCCGGTGCAGCGCCGGGCCAGTGATGCTGAATTGAATGCCCTCAAGGAAGCCGGTATACGCGGCAAGGCAACCTCGAAATCCAAAACGACTTTACCTCTTGCGGGGATAGACCGGAAAGAAAAGAAACGCATTGTGCGTGGCCATCTAGCCATTGATGCGCGGCTTGATCTGCATGGTATGACCCAGCGCGAAGCTCACACAGCCCTGTTCGGCTTCCTCAAGAGTGCTCACCAGCAGAATCACAAACATGTGCTTGTCATCACCGGCAAGGGCAGTCGGGGCGAGCGGGAAACCTACGCCATTGGACAGGAAAAAGGTGTGTTGCGGCGGGTCGTGCCAAAATGGCTGTCCGAGCCTGATATCCGCAGCATCATTGTGGGATTTGAAGAGGCCCACCCGTCTCTTGGCGGAGCGGGTGCCTTGCATATAAGATTGAGACGGCGTAACAAAATCCGCTAGAGTGGGCCCCAAGTTTTTCTTATTCTGTCAGATACAAGGATCTGAGCCATGACTCCCTTTGGTGCAAAATTGCGGCGTATGCGTAAAGAACGCAAGCTGACGCTTAAGGAAATGGCCGATCGGCTGGATGTCTCAAGCGCCTATCTGTCGGCTCTTGAGCATGGCAAAAGAGGCAAGCCCACCTGGTTCCTCATCCAGCGCATCATCGCCTATTTCAACGTAATTTGGGATGAAGCCGAAGAATTGCAGCGGTTGGCAGAAATTTCGGATCCGAATCCAACCATCCGTACCGCCGGCCTTGATCCCCGCGCTACCGAGCTTGCCAATTTGCTGGCAGATCGCATTGACCAGATTTCAAAAGAAAGCCTTGAGGCGTTGATCTTACAGGTCCGGTCCGCTTCATCGCGCGGGCGCGGTATGGGAACACCCGATTTCAGGGATCAAACCTGACCATAAGAAATAATTATGGTGTGGACGCTATAAGAGACGGTATGAAAAAAGGGCATTCCGAGGTGCGGAATGCCCTTTTTATTGGGTGCCTCAATGATACCGAAAAACCAATTACAGTATATAGCGGCTGAGGTCGGTATTCTTGGCTAGTTCACCCACATTATTGCGTACGAAGTCGCCGGTGATTTCGATGGTATCGCCACCGCGATCCGGCGCTTCGAATGAGATGTCTTCGAGGATCTTTTCCATCACGGTCTGCAAGCGACGAGCCCCGATATTCTCTACGGTGCTATTCAGCTCTACGGCAATATCGGCAATGGTGTCGATGGCATCATCACTAAAGGTAAGGGTCACTTCCTCGGTGGCCATCAGTGCCGAATATTGCTTGGGCAAATTGGCTTCCGTATCTATGAGAATAGCCTTGAAGTCCTCTCTTGTCAGTGCCCGCAGCTCAACCCGGATTGGCAAGCGGCCCTGAAGCTCCGGTAGCAAATCCGATGGTTTGGACACATGGAAGGCCCCTGAAGCGATGAAAAGGATGTGGTCAGTTTTCACCGGACCATATTTGGTGGTAACTGTCGTACCTTCAATAAGCGGCAGCAAATCGCGCTGCACGCCTTCGCGGGAGACGTCTGCGCCCCCCTTGCCTTCTCGAGCGCAGATCTTGTCGATCTCGTCAAGGAAAACAATACCGCTATTTTCCACCAATGATACCGCTTCCGAAATGATCTTGTCTTCATCCAGAAGTTTGTCGGATTCTTCGGTGATCAGCAGCTCGTAGGAATCTTTCACATTGATCTTGCGCTGCTTGGTGCGCCCGCCGAAGGCTTTGCCAAACATGTCTGAAAGATTCATCACACCCATAGAGCCACCTGGCATGCCGGGGATTTCGAAAGAGGACATCGGTGAGGAGGTATCTTTCACCTCGATCTCGATTTCCTTTTCATCTAGCAGCCCATCACGCAACTTCTTGCGGAAGCTGTCCCGCGTGGAAGGGCCTGCGCCCGGACCAACCAGAGCGTCCAGCACGCGCTCTTCAGCGGCACCATGAGCCTTGGCCTGGACATCCTGGCGTCTCTTTTCCCGCGTCAGCGCAATGCCGCTTTCAATAAGGTCGCGCACGATCTGGTCCACATCGCGGCCGACATAGCCGACCTCTGTGAATTTGGTGGCTTCGATCTTGATGAAAGGCGCATTGGCCAGCTTGGCCAGACGGCGGGAAATTTCGGTCTTGCCGACACCGGTCGGCCCGATCATGAGGATATTTTTCGGCAGGACCTCTTCTCTGAGGTCGTCATCCAATTGTTGCCGCCGCCAGCGGTTCCGAAGCGCAATCGCCACGGCACGCTTGGCGTCTTTCTGCCCTACGATGAAGCGATCCAGCTCGGAAACAATTTCGCGAGGGGAAAAATTGGTCATACTTGTATCTCCTGAAGGCTTCTGACTGATGTCAGACCTTGATGGTCTTGCTGGGGCCGGAAGGCGCTTTTGGGGCAAAGGCCCCGACAGTCACACCAGCCTATGGCAAGAGGGATGCCTTATTGGCTGGCATCCAGTATTTCGACGGTCAGATTGTCATTGGTGTAGATGCAGATTTCAGCCGCGATGGCCATTGCCTTGCGGGCGATTGCTTCGGCATCCATATCGGTATCCATAAGCGCGCGGGCAGCGGCGAGGGCATAGTTGCCGCCTGATCCGATGGCGGTAACGCCGTTTTCCGGCTCAAGAACATCGCCTGTACCGGTGAGCACGAGGGAAACATCCTTGTCGGCCACGATCATCATGGCTTCCAGACGACGCAGATAACGGTCGGTGCGCCAATCCTTGGCCATGTCCACACAGGCACGGGTCAATTGATCGGGATATTGTTCAAGCTTTCCTTCGAGGCGCTCGAACAGTGTGAAGGCATCTGCAGTGGCTCCTGCGAAGCCCGAAATCACATTGCCTTTGCCCAAGGGGCGCACCTTACGCGCATTGCCCTTGATCACGGTCTGTCCAAGGCTCACCTGTCCGTCGCCTGCGACAACAACCTTGCCGCCCTTGCGAACGGTCAGGATGGTGGTTCCGCGCCAGCCAGGGAAAGCCGAATTGTTAGAAGACTGTTCTGTCATGAATGAATTAATCCATCATCTTGCCCGTTTGTACCGGGCCGTGTGGGTAGGCGAAACAAGCTTGCTTGAGCCGCATGTGTTTAATCAGATGTAAGCATCACTGTGCGATTTTCAATCTCGCTTTGATTGAAAGCCGAATGCAAGACCTTTGCGTTCATTTGTGCCATTTAGGGCAGCTTTCGTTGGTATTCCGTCAACAAAGGGATTAAAACCACAAATATCGCCGCTTCTCAGTTGCATTTTGGACGCTACGCGCTATGGATTTGTCAACTGCGCCCTGATACATATCGATAGCCTTTTACATAACAGTGGCCTTTTCAATAACGCTGGAATGAACCAAACGAAGGAATGCCTTCATGCGCACAGCATCGATCACTCGTAAAACCAACGAAACCGACATCTCCCTTTCCATCAATCTGGATGGAACAGGCTCCTATACCATTGATACAGGCGTCGGCTTTCTGGACCATATGATCGATCAATTGTCGCGCCATTCCCTGATTGATATGGAAATCAAGGCAAAAGGTGATTTGCATATCGATGCCCATCATACGGCAGAAGATATCGGCATCGCCCTCGGGCAGGCCTTCAAACAGGCGCTCGGCGACAAAAAGGGCATTGCACGCTATGCGGACGTTCATCTGCCGATGGATGAAGTGATGACCCGCGCTGCGGTGGATGTGTCTGGCCGCCCCTTCTTTGTCTGGGATGTGACCTTCAGTCGCGACAAAGTGGGTGATTTCGACACTGAGCTGTTTGAAGAATTCTTCCATGCCTTTGCCCAGAATGCCGGTATTACGCTGCATATCGCCAATCTTTACGGCACCAACAATCATCATATTGCGGAAAGCTGCTTCAAGGCAGTTGCGCGGGTGTTGCGCATGGCGGTGGAAGTGGATCCACGTCAGGCAGATCGGGTTCCTTCAACCAAGGGAACATTGAATGGATAAATCCTGCAGGTCTGAGGTGATCTGTTCGGATATGTCCTGCAAGGCAGGCCCTCTCACATAGGCAAGGCTATGGCTTCCTACACGATCTATGAAAAACCGGGGATTTCTGTCGATCAGACAGTCGAAAGCGCGGTTATAATTAAGAACCATTATTCAACGCTGGCCTTTTTTCTGCCGGTGCTGTGGATGCTGTTCAAGCGTTTATGGTGGGTTCTGCTCGGCTATTGCCTGTTCATGATTCCCCTTTGGTCGCTCTATGACACCCTCCCCTTATGGTCCGAGATGCTGATCAGCCTGATCATCAGCGTCTGGATCAGTGTTGAGGCCCCCAATCTGATTGGCTGGCAGCTTGAGAGAAAGGGTTATCAGGAAGTCGTGACCCTTTATGCGGAAGACCAAGAGCATTGCGAGCAGCGCTATATTGCCTTCCGCCTTGAAGCTGCAGACAGAGCCGACAAAAAAGAAACCCCGACCTTCACGCAGGCATCGCGGTCGGTGAATGATAAGGGATTGAAGCGTTTTGCAACGGCTGAACCGACCGGTAAGATATCAAATGGTCCGGTTCTTGGCCTGTTTCCAACGCCTAATTCCTCCCAGGAGACGAAATAATGCGCATAGCAATCATTGACTACGGCTCGGGCAATTTATGCTCGGCAGCCAAGGCATTTGAGCGAGCCGCCAGAGAGAGCGGCTTTCAGGCTGAGGTGCTGGTGACATCGCATCCCGAAGATGTGCGCTCTGCGGATCATATCGTGTTGCCTGGCGTTGGCGCCTATGCCGACTGTCGGGCGGGGCTTGATGCGGTTGATGGCATGGTCGAAGCGCTCAACGAAGCGGTGATCAAGGGCGGCAAGCCCTTCCTTGGCATTTGCGTGGGGTTGCAGCTGTTGGCCAGCCGCGGGCTGGAATATCAAATCACCGAAGGGTTGGGCTGGATTCCGGGCGATGTGGTGTCGCTGGAGCCTTCCGATCCGAGCCTCAAGATTCCGCATATGGGCTGGAACACCGTGGAACTGGTGAAGGACCATCCCGTCTGGGCAGGCATTCCCACCGGTCCTGATGGCTTGCATGCCTATTTCGTGCATTCCTATCACCTGAAGGCAGCCAATCCCGCGCATGTTTTGGCCACCGCCGATTATGCCGAAACGGTTACTGCCTGCGTTGGGCGCGACAATATCATCGGAACCCAGTTCCACCCGGAAAAGAGCCAGAAACTCGGCCTTTCCCTGATTTCCAACTTCCTCAAATGGAGGCCGTAAATGATCATTTTTCCCGCTATCGATCTGAAGGATGGTCAGTGCGTACGTCTCAAATTGGGCGATATGGATCAGGCCACGGTTTTCAACAATGATCCGGGCGATCAGGCGCGTCAGTTTCAGGATCAAGGCTTTGAATGGCTTCATGTGGTGGATCTGAACGGCGCCTTTGCTGGCAAGTCGGAAAACACCGCAGCCGTTGACAGCATCCTCAAAAATACCACCAACCCGGTGCAGTTGGGAGGCGGCATTCGCGACTTGAAGGGCATCGAGCATTGGCTTGAAAAAGGCATTACGCGCGTGATTCTGGGTACCGTTGCCGTGCGTGACCCGCAGTTGGTCAAAGAGGCCTGTAAGGCATTTCCGGGGCGTATCGCCGTGGGGATTGATGCCAAGGGTGGCAAGGTTGCTGTTGAAGGTTGGGCCGAAACTTCTGAGCTGACCACGGTCGATTTGGCCAAACAGTTCGAGGATGCCGGTGTTGCCGCTATTATCTACACCGATATTGATCGCGATGGCATCCTGAAAGGGCTCAACATCCCATCGACGCTGGAATTGGCCAATGCAACCTCCATTCCGGTCATCGGATCGGGCGGCCTGGCATCCATCGAAGATGTCAAACGCCTGTTGCAGCCTGATTGCGCCATTCTGGAAGGTGCGATCACAGGGCGTGCCTTGTATGATGGACGCCTTGATCCGAACGAGGCCCTTGGCCTGATTGCCGCTGCCAAAGCTGCTGGAGAGAAAGAATGCTGAAAGCCCGTGTCATTCCCTGCCTTGATGTCAAGGACGGCCGTGTCGTCAAGGGCGTCAATTTCGTTGATCTGAAGGATGCAGGCGATCCGGTGGAAAGCGCCAAGGCCTATGATGCCGCCGGTGCCGACGAGCTTTGTTTCCTCGACATCACCGCCAGCCACGAAAATCGCGGCACCATTCTTGATGTGGTCCGCCGCACCGCCGAAGAATGCTTCATGCCGGTGACTGTCGGTGGCGGCATCCGTACGACGGACAATATCCGCGATCTGTTAAAGGCAGGCGCGGACAAGGTGTCGATCAACACCGCTGCAGTGCTGCGTCGTGAATTCATCAAGGAAGCCTCGGAGAAATTCGGGGCCCAATGCATTGTGGCCTCCGTGGATGCCAAGCGCGTCTCCAAGGAAGGTGAGCCCCTTAAATGGGAGATCTTCACCCATGGTGGCCGTACGCCAACCGGTATCGATGCCATTGAATATGCGCAGGAAGTGGTTGATCTTGGGGCTGGCGAAATCCTGCTCACTTCTATGGATCGGGATGGTACCAAGATTGGTTTCGATATCGATCTGACCCGCAAAATTGCCGATATGCTGACGGTTCCGGTGATTGCGTCTGGCGGTGTCGGCACACTTGATCATCTGGTTGAAGGCGTGCGCGATGGCCATGCCACGGCTGTTCTAGCCGCCTCCATTTTCCATTTTGGCGAATATTCCATTCAGGAAGCCAAGGACTATATGGTCAAGGCAGGCATCCCCATGCGGATGGACCTCAACAAATAGGCTCGGCCATCAATCCGGGTCTGATGCCCGGAAACTAATAAAAAGGCTTGCCTCCCCGAGAGGCGAGCTTTCCTTTGCAGGAAAGGGACATACCCCGTGACACAATTCTCGCTCACTGATCTTGAAGCCATCATCGACAAGCGCGCCGGATCGGAAGACAAGAAATCCTACACCCGCAAACTGATCGGCAAGGGCGTTGGCAAATGCGCCCAGAAGATGGGTGAGGAAGCCGTGGAAGCCGTGATCGCCGCCGTTGAGGGAGACAAACAGGAGCTGACCTCAGAGACAGCAGACCTGCTCTACCATCTCCTGGTGGTGCTGAAGATCTCCAATGTGCCACTTTCTGATGTTATGGATGAATTGGCGAGCCGTACCGGCCAAACGGGTCTTGAGGAGAAAGCATCGCGTCCGGCGGACTAAAGTCTACTGGAATGAGCTTTTTGCGGGTTCGCAGATGCAAAAAAGCCTGTAGAGATTGAGCTTGATCAAGCCGTTGGCAAGATTCACTCGCTAGGGTGCGCGCGCTTGCCCCGCGCAGTTTTCCGGTATCGGAGCAAAACACCAGTAAGCGTGTGCAGGATCGGGCTAAAGGAGCGTGCAACTCGAAATCGACAGCCAGTCGATCAAAAAGGCTCCGAGGATTTACAATGAAGCAAACGGTAGACCGGCAACTGTCCCCATACAGGGTTTTTTCCAGCGACGAATGGGCGACATTGCGCGCCGATACGCCCCTCACCCTGACACGTTCCGACCTTGAGAAAATCAAGAGTCTGAATGATCCGATTTCCCTTCAGGAAGTCGAGGAAATCTACCTGCCGCTGTCCAGACTGCTTAGCTATTATGTTGAGTTTGCCAAGGGCCTGAACAACGCGACACAGCATTTCCTAGGGACCAATGAACCCAAGACCCCCTTTATCATCGGCATTGCTGGTTCGGTTTCGGTGGGCAAGTCGACCACAGCGCGTCTGCTTCAGACGCTGCTCAGCCGATGGCCTGCAAGCCCGAAGGTGGATCTGGTAACGACTGACGGCTTTTTGCTGCCCAACGCAGTGCTGGAAGCCGAAGGCTTGATGCGTCGCAAGGGCTTTCCCGAAAGCTATGACCGCACGGCCCTGATCGAATTCCTGACCGACATCAAGGCGGGCAAACGAAATGTGCGCGCTCCGGTCTATTCCCACTTCTATTATGATGTGATGTCGACCGAGGCCCAGATCGTTGATCAACCCGACATCCTGATCCTTGAAGGGCTGAATGTGCTGCAGACCAGCATTCTGCCCACTGACGCCAAGGATATACCCTTCGTCTCTGACTTTTTCGATTTCTCGGTCTATATCGATGCGGATGAAGACATGCTGCACCAGTGGTATCTGGATCGCTTCTTGCGCTTGCGCGAGACCGCCTTCCGGGATCCCGGTTCCTATTTCCACCGTTACTCCCTGATTGAGGAAGAAGAGGCGCTCCAGATTGCCAAGGATCTGTGGCGCTCGATCAACCTGGTGAACCTGCGCGAAAATATCTTCCCCACCCGCCCTCGTGCCGATCTTGTGTTGCGCAAGGAAGATGGCCACGCGATCACCACCGTCATGCTCAGAAAGCTCTGAGCAGCAGGGTTCAGGCAATGGATAAAAGAAAAGGCAGCCTGAAGAGCTGCCTTTTTTATGGAAATCTCATCTTTTCACCTGCTTAGAAAGCGGCGATTACAGCCCTTGGCTTTAAAGCAATTGCGCCTGATCAGCCGCCTGTTTCAGGTCATGTTCCGGCCTTGGGCCGACATGCTGAATGACTTCTGAAGCACAGAAATTCCCAAGCAAGGCACATTTCTCAAGGCTCATTTCCTGAGACAGGCCATAAAGGAAGCCCGAGGCATATAGATCGCCGGCTCCTGTGGTATCCACCAACTCGCGAATGGCACAGGCCGGTGCATGGTGGGTCTGATTGCCAGAAATGGCAACTGACCCTTCAGATCCCAGCGTGACGGCGGACAGCGTGGTATCACGGCGCAGCGCATTGAGCGCGGTTGCCCGGTCTGCCGTTTGATAAAGCGCCTTGGCTTCGGATTCATTGGCGAAAACAATATCAACCTGACCGGTCTGCATCAGCTCAAGGAATTCCTCACGGAAGCGATCAACGCAGAAACTGTCTGACAGAGTGATGGAAACCTTCCGACCAGCTGCATGGGCAACCTTGGCTGCCTTCCGGAAGGCATTCTTGGCGTTTTCCTTATCCCACAAATAGCCTTCCATATAGAGGATGCCGGAGTCCTGGACCACTTGTTCGTCGATATCCTGCTCAGTCAGTTCGCTGCAAGCACCCAGATAGGTGTTCATGGTGCGCTCGCCATCGGGCGAAATGAGCACCATGCAGCGCGCGGTGGGATTGCCGCCGACCAGAGGCTTGGTGTCAAAATGCGCACCCAGCGAACGCATGTCATGGCCAAAGATTTCGCCGAGCTGATCATCGGCCACCTTGCCGAAATAGGCAGCCTTGCCACCAAGGCTGGTCAGCCCGAAAACCGTATTGCCTGCACTGCCGCCCGAAGACTCGATACCGGCACCCATTTTGGCATAGAGATATTCGGCGCGTTCGGTATCGATCAGATTCATGGAGCCTTTGTGCAGTTCTTCGGCAACCAGAAAGTCATCTTCAACGCGGGCAAGCACATCAACGATGGCATTGCCGATCCCCAGAACATCAAAACGTGGTGCAGTCATCTCTTACTCCCGCCATGGCTCTTTTCAGTTTCACAAGCGGGGTGCGACCCACTGGTGCTATCTGAAAAAGCTGGCGTATTCCTGATTGGTAAAAAGCTGGACGCAGTATAGGAAGACAAAGCGTCATGGCAACCGGCAAATCGGCTGAATTCCCCTTGCACAAGCGCTTATGCCCGCCTATGTGAAGCAGGAAACTGCACAAAACCCTTTTAAAGAGAACCCAATCATGTTGTCTCCGGCCATTCTGGCGCTCAATCAGCTTTTCTCCAAACCCTTCCGCTCGGTACTCTGGAAGATGTTGGGCATCACCCTTCTGTTGCTGCTTCTGGTCGGCATCGGCATGCAAGCGGGTCTGGAATATCTCTTGAGCATGGAATCCTTCCTGCCCGGTTGGGCGGAAACAGGAGCCAGCATTCTGGCGGGCCTTGGACTGTTTTTCGGACTTGGCTTTCTTATCATCCCCGTATCGGCCGTCGTCGCCGGACTCTATCTTGATGAGGTCAGCTATATCGTTGAGAGCACCCACTATCCCCATGAAGCCCATGGTCGGGACTTACCGATGATTGATGCCATCGTGCAGACGATCCGCTTCCTCGGGGTCGTGATTGGCGTCAACCTGTTGGTGCTGATCCTCATCCCGTTTCTCGGGCTCGGGGTGCCTCTATTCTTCGTTGCCAACGGCTATTTGCTTGGGAGGGAATATTTCGAGCAGGCGGCCCTGCGCTTTCGCTCTCGTGAGCAAGTCAAGGAGCTGCGTTCTCGTCACGGAGCGAAGATCTTCTTGTCAGGCTTGCTGATTTCACTGTTTGTTGTGGTGCCCTTCCTCAACTTGCTGACACCTCTGTTTGCGACCGCCTTCATGGTGCATGTCCACAAATGGGTCTCTGGCTCGAAACCCTCACGCATTGAAAGCCCGACTACTTTAGCCGCTAATCCCGAAAGAGAATCCTAATGTGCTTCACGGTGCTTTGGTCAAGCTTTGAGTAGAGTTGCACAAAGTAGCCAACCAGCAAGGCAGCGATTATGGTGCCTTCTCGTATGCCGACCAGCTTATGGATCAGTAGGAAAGAGCTCAGAATTCCGATTAGGACCATTGAGCTGTCGAACCCGATTTTTGTTTTGCCAAAATTTTTCTCGAAGGTGTTTGCGATAGCAAGGATTAGCCCATCGCCAGGGATATAGGTTACATGCATGGTAACCACCAGATAGATCCCGAAAGACATGATAAGGCAACTGGCGAGAAAGTAGGCTATCTGAGATGGATAGCTGACAGGATTGATGTCTTGCACCAAATAGAGCGAAAAGTCGATGAAATAGCCCAGAATGCTGACGGCCAAAACCTGCGTGAGCTGAAAGGGAGGAAATTTCCGACCTAAAATCAGGATTTGCATCAGTAGAAAAATGCAGTTCATGGCAATGGTCAGCTGGCCAAGGCTGAGGGGAAGATACTGGCTGTAAACGAATGGGATACAGGAGATAGGCGTAACACCCAGATCCGCTTTTACGGACAGGGATATGCCCAAAGCCATCAAGAAAAGGCCTATGATGAACAATGGCACATTCTGAAAATTGATCTTGTTATGCATTCAAGTTCTTCTTTTTCTTATTGCGCATGTTATCGATCATTAGATCGAGCTGGCTTGAAAATTGCTCTCTTTCTTCCTCACTGAATCCATCAAACAGAGTGTCTATCTGCTGTTGCAAAATCGTGAGAATGTCTGCCTGAAGTGCGATACTTTTTTGGGTCGGGTTGATGAGTTTGCAACGCTTGTCTTTGGGATCGTCTTCGCGAATAATCAAACCATTCTTTTCCAATATCTGCATTGCCCGAGTCGTTGCCGCGCGATCGATAGATAAGGCTTGGGTTATTTCTTCCTGAATAACTGTCCCTCTACTTAGAATTTCCATTAGAAAGGGAAAACTCCCTTGCATAATTCCCATCTGGCTCAAAGGCGCGCTAAGGCGATTGAGATTGAGGCGATGCAGTATGGAAATTTTGCGAATTGGAGAGCCGCGTTCGAAATCGTCAATGGAAGTCATGGAAAAGCTCTAGATTGTTGACATGTCAATAATCTTATTTTGTTGACATGTCAACTAAATCCGTAACTTCAAATAGACACACAGCCATGAGTTCCTCGCAAAAACCGGAACTCAAATGATATCTTTTTATCAAAATTAAAGGCGACAAATGCCAAAAGGCATTTCAGCTTTAAGCGCCGAATTCTCCGGTTTTGTCGGGTGTGCTTTGCTTATTTTCGTAGGAATCCAGTTCCACAATGGGCGCGGGCACTGAATAGGTCTTTTCCTTGTAGCGGCAGAGATCGGCAACAATGCATTTCTGGCAATCGGGCTTGCGCGCCTTGCAGACATAACGTCCGTGTAGGATGAGCCAGTGATGGGAATGACGCACATAGGGCTCAGGGATTACATGTTCGAGCGCCATTTCTACCTCTTCCACGGTCTTGCCCGGAGCCAGTTCCAGCCGGTTTGAAAGGCGGAAGATGTGGGTGTCGACGGCAATGGTCGGCTGGCCGAAAAAGATATTGAGCACCACATTGGCGGTCTTGCGACCAACACCGGGAAGACTGACCAACGCATCCCGATCTGCGGGGACTTCGCCACCAAATTCATCAATCAGTTTCTGGCTGAGCAGAATGACATTCTTGGCCTTGTTGCGATAAAGCCCGATGGTCTTGATGTAGCTTTCCACGGCTTCCTGCCCCAGAGCTACCATCTTCTCGGGCGTGTCAGCCACAGCGAACAGCGGGCCTGTGGCCTTGTTGACGCCCACATCGGTGGCTTGAGCGGAGAGAACCACAGCCACCAGCAGTGTATAGGCACTGGAATAATCCAATTCACCGCGCGGATTGGGCCGTTGCTTTGAAAAGCGGGCAAACAGCTCCTCGATATCCTCTTTGGGCATCTTGCTCCATTTGCGCCGACGCACGGACTTTTTTGCTTTCGCGCTTGCTGCTCGGGTCTTTTTTGGCTTGCCTTTGGAAGCAGCGGTTTCTTTTTCGCTCACAATGGTCCCCTTCATGCTCAATTCCGGCAGTCAGTCCCCTGCCCTTGCGTCTTCTTCTGTCTTTATCCGATTCTTCATGCCGGCTGACAAGAGACAAGTGCAAAGCAAGTTTCGGGTGGTTGAAACCGCCTGCACCGAGTAGCATCCTTGGGAATGCGATTTCGGGATGACATCATGACGCCAAAACTAAAACCGCTCAAACATTTGCCACTGGACGGCGATTGCCCCATCGTGACCGATGTCCAGACGAGCAAGGAAGACAAGCAGGAAGCCTTGCGGGATTATGATACCATTCGCCGCTCGATCGAGTATCTGACGGACCATTGGCGCGAACAGCCCAGTCTCGAACGCCTGTCTGATCATATCGGCCTGTCACCCCATCACCTGCAGCGGCTGTTTACCCGCTGGACCGGAGGGCTCTCCCCGAAGGGCTTTATTCAGGCCGTGACCTTGGATAATGCCAAGAAAATACTGGATCAGTCCGCATCCGTAATGGAAGCCTCCTTCGAGGTCGGATTGTCCGGATCATCACGCCTGCATGATCTGTTTGTCACGCATGAAGCGATCACCCCGGGCGCCTACAAGGCCAAGGGCGAGGGGCTCACTATTCTGTTTGGCTTCCACCCTAGCCCCTTTGGCAAGGCTCTGGTTATGGTTACGGACCATGGTCTGGCCGGTCTTGCCTTCGCCGATAAGGGCGATGAGCAGGCCGCACTTTCAGACATGTATAGCCGTTGGCCGCGGGCCAACTATCAGCAGGATGACGAGGCAACACGCCCCTTTGCCGCCCACATCTTCAACCCTCACGCATGGCAACAGGAGCAGCCTCTGCGCATCACCCTGATTGGAACCGATTTCGAAGTGCGGGTCTGGGAGATGTTGCTCAAGATTCCCTTGGGTAACATGACGACCTATTCCACCATTGCACGCCATATGGGAAAGCCCAAGGCCGCCCGGGCGGTGGGCTCTGCGGTTGGTCGCAACCCCATTTCCTTTGTCGTGCCTTGCCATCGTGTGGTGGGCAAAGGGGGCTCCATCTGCGGCTATCATTGGGGCCTCACGCGCAAGCGGGCAATCCTTGGCTGGGAACAGGGCTATTTGGGCGGCAATGATACTTAGGCGCGAATGCCCTGCGCGATCGATATCCGGTGTTCAGACAAAAAAAAGGGTGACCGAAGCCACCCTTTTCACTATTCAGCATAACGCTTCGATTAGCCAAGGATTTCCTTGGAAGCAATCGTGGTGTCAGCGTTGAATTTGTAGATGATAGGAACACCGGTGCCCAGGTTGACTTCGAGAATTTCTTCTCTGCTCAGGCGGTCCAGAACCATCACGATGGAGCGCAGGGAGTTACCATGTGCTGCACAAAGAACAGACTTGCCAGCCATGACCTGTGGCAGAATGTCGGTGATGAAGTAAGGTAGCGTGCGGGCTGCAGTGTCTTTCAGGCTTTCGCCACCCGGAGGAGGAACGTCGTAAGAACGGCGCCAGATATGCACCTGCTCTTCGCCCCATTTCTTGCGAGCGTCGTCTTTGTTGAGGCCAGACAGATCGCCATAATCGCGTTCGTTGAGGGCCAGATCGCGGTAGGTCGTCAGGTCAGACTGACCAACGCCATCAAGGATATGCTGGCAGGTTTTCTGGGCGCGCTGCAGGTCGGAAGTGAAAGCAACGTCGAATTTCATGCCCATATCGTTGAGCTTCTTGCCAGCAGCAATCGCTTCAGCGGTGCCCTGTTCGGTCAGGTCGGGGTCTTTCCAGCCGGTGAAAAGGTTTTTCAGATTCCAATCGCTCTGGCCATGACGCGCCAGCACTAGTGTCCGTTCCATCGGATTCACTCCTTAACTGCAAATTGAAGCGCTTTTCTGTTGGTCTGAGCCGCAGACCGATCAGGAAAGCGCTGTGTTACATTGGTTTGCAGCATTCCTCACAGGATTGTTGCGTGAGAATTGCTCTCTTTGCGGTTTAAATCTTCGCCATGTGGCGTGTCTGTTCAATTCAGTCCCAGAACATCCATCATGGAGTAATAGCCAACGGGTTTGTCTTTTGCCCAGGATGCAGCCTTCACGGCACCACGGGCAAAAATGGAGCGATCCTGGGCCTTATGCGTGAGCTCGATGCGCTCGCCTTCCCCTGCCAGGATCACACTATGCTCGCCAATCACCGAACCGCCCCGCAAGGTAGCAAACCCGATGCTACCCCGTTCCCGGGCACCGGTCATGCCTTCGCGAGACATTACGGCATTGGCGTGCAAATCGATGCCGCGCCCCTGCGCAGCAGCTTCACCAAGCAGAAGAGCCGTGCCGGAAGGCGCGTCAACCTTGTGCTTGTGATGCATTTCAAGAATTTCAATGTCGAAATCAGCGTCAAGCGCCTTGGTGGCCTGCTCGATCAGTTTTGAGAGCAGATTGACCCCGAGGCTCATATTGCCAGAGCGAACCATGGTGGCGCCGCTTTCAGCAATGCCCTTCAGTTCGGCTTCTTCTTCAGGTGTGAAACCAGTGGTGCCGATAATATGGATCTTGCTCTTGGCAGCCGTAATACGGGCAAAAGCAAGGCTCGCCTGTGGTGCGGTGAAATCAATGACACCGTCCGCTGCGTCCAGCGCTGCGTCCAGATCGCTGGTTATCGGAATATCAAGAGGCTGAAGGCCTGCCAATGTGCCAGCATCCATGCCGATGCATTCGGCCCCTTCCCGTTCCACGGCTCCTGCAACGCATACTCCCTGCTGTTCGGAAATAGCCGTAATGAGCGCACGGCCCATCCGTCCCTGTGCACCTACTACAACAAGCCGTAAGTCGGTCATAACGCAGTCCTTTGCGATTGCAAGAAAAACACGTTTGTTCTACGCATAAGGGAGCATCAAGGCAAGAACTGATTTTCAAACAGGCGGCGGAATTTGGGCTAGGTTTGGGCAAAAACCCTCCGCCCATGACGGACTCTATGCGGCAGGATGGAACCCTGTTTTGCTCCTTTAAAAAGAGGACCAAGCCATTCACTCGGTAAGAGATGTGGCTGTTCTCTTTTAAGAGAATCCGCTGTCAAATCCCCGAAGGTCTAAAGATGGGACCCAAGCTCACTGTCGCGACAAATCAATATGCATGATGCAGCGCGTCTCAACATTGGCACCCGCATCAATTTCCTTTCGCAGGATGGTCTTGAGTTCGGAATTTGCGCTTGCGGTGGGGAGAATGGAAAATCCAGCCGAGCGATAGAAAGAGCCATTCCAGCCGATGTCCGAGTAGGTCGTAAGCGTGACGCACGGAAAGCCTTTCTCGCGCGCATAAGTCAACACATGTTCAAGAAGCGACCGCCCTATTCCCCATCCCTGATCCTTTTTATGGACAGACAGCTCATACAGATGCAGCCCCTCGCCTAACGGAGCCGCAAAGGCAAATCCCGCTTTGACCATGCGTGGCTGATCTTGGGTCGCCTCGTTGTTTGCCTCTATCTCAGCAACAAAAACGGGATGCTTGTTGGCAAAATGCGTCTCATAGGTCTGAGCGGAAAGTGGCGATGCGAGCGCCAACTCCGAATAGGGTGACTTGTGAAAAAGAGAGGCCGCAGCCACTTCAATGGCCTGAAGCTCCGGTATGTCTGCCGCCAGAGCATACCGGATGGCTGGGAGCTTTCTACACATGCCCTATCGTATCAAGCGCGTTCAGAAAGCGCCGCCTCAATGTCAGCGACGATGCCGAGCGCCATGTCCTTGCGCTTTTCTGCTTCCAGAATCGGCCGTCCGACCACCAGATAGTCTGCCCCGGCTGCAATGGCCTTTTTCGGGGTCATGACGCGTTTCTGATCGCCTACATCAGTGCCTGCAGGGCGAATGCCCGGCGTAACGATGGCCATGTCCGGCCCGACGATGGAACGCATGGCATCAGCTTCCTGAGCAGAGCAGACAATGCCATCCATACCGGCAGCCCGGGCATCGGCGGCCCTTTTCGCAACCAGCTCGCCAGCCGTGAAACGATAGCCCGCTTCTTCAAGATCTGCATCATCCATGGATGTAAGCACCGTAACGCCCAGCAGGTTGAGTCCGCTTTCCCCCCTGCCAGCCACTGCGGACCTCATCGCCTTGGGATAGGCGTGAATGGTCAGGAACTTGGCGCCGAGCGTTGAAATGGACACAACACCCTTCTCGATGGTGTTGTCGATATCCAGCAGCTTGAGATCCATGAAGACATCCTTGCCCTCGCTGATCAATTCGCGAGCAAGATCAAATCCACCTGCATATCCAAGCTGATAGCCGATCTTGTAGAAAGAAACGCTATCACCAAGATCCGCAATAATGGTGCGAGCATCTTCGACGCTGGGGACATCAAGCGGGACAATGAGGCGGTCACGAGGAGAAAGAGACATCGGCGGCTGTTCCTTTTGGTTGCTCGAGCTAAGTCAAATTGGCAAAGGCTTATCACTTCACCTCGCAAGGGTCCAGCTTCTCATGCGGTCTTTTTGCGCGCGCCTTTGCTGTCAAACCCACTCTAGCGGTTTCTTGCGTTGCGCCATGTAAACCAGATTGCGCGCGCAGGCGCTCAGGAACATGGCATTCCTGTCATCCTTTAGGTTGCCTTTCTCATCAAAAGCTTCATGGGCTGCGCCGATACTGACCTGGTCGGGAATGGTCAATGCGCCCAAAGCCGTCAGAATATCGCGCAGATGAGCCAGAGAGCGCATGCCCCCCAGCTTCCCCGGCGACGCAGCACCGATGGCATAAACAGGTTTGGTAAAGGGATTTTGCTCTTTTGCAGGCACGCGTGAGAGCCAATCCAGCGTATTTTTCATCAAAGGCGGCACAGAGCCATTATGCTCCGGGCTGGCCAGAAAAACGCCATCATGAGAGGCGATCATTTTTGCCAGTTTGATAACGTTTTCCGGCAGGCCTTTTTCGGCTTCGTCTTCAATATCAAAAAGTGGCAGAGGATAATCGACGAGAGAAAGGTAGGTGACATCCATTTCCATCAGGCTGAGTTCCTTGGCCATGGCCCCTGCGAGGGTTTGGTTGAAGCTGCCCGAACGGGTGGAACCGGCAAAGCAAAGAAGACGGATTTGCTGCATGATAGAGCCTCTTGGTCATAGCAATCGCGTTATTTCAAATGTCACTTTTCCATGTAAGGCTGATTGGACGATTTTTGCAATCGCTCTTCTCAAGAGCCTCAATTCATGCAAGATATTTTGTTCATGTGCGTTACGGAAGTGATAAGGATCCATCATGTTACCCAAATATGAAACTGAGCGTCTTATCCTGCGAGAACGAAGTCTGGGCGATCTGGATGTTTGTGTTGCCATGGATCTGGACCCCGAGGTGGTCAAATATATCCGCCCGACACCACCGGAACCGGAACATCGGGTTTTTCTGCGCGAGAGCATTTCCCGTCAATTTGCCCAAGGGCTGGGCTTCTGGAGTATTTTTGAAAAGGCAGCGGAAGGGGCTGAGGGAGAGTTTATCGGCTGGGTTCTGCTTGTGCCCTTGGCTGGAGGCGGCCCCGAGGTGGAAATCGGCTACCGTTTTGTGCAGCGGGCCTGGGGAAAGGGCTATGCAACAGAAGCGGCCACAGTCATTCGCGATCATGCTTTCGAGGAAGCCGGTCTTGATGCGATTTGCGGTGTGACCGATCCGCACAATGCGGCCAGTCAGCATGTGTTGCAGAAGATCGGTCTAAGCCGAGAGGGCGATCGATTCGCCTATGGCGAAGTCCTTCCCTTCTTTCTTCTCACAAGAGAAAACTGGATAGCCAAAAATGCGGAGTGCGAGACGCGCGGCCAATCCTAGTTGACAGGGCGGCGATAGACCCAAACCCGAGCGGGTGGCAGATTGCCTAGAATCCAGCTGCTTGTCTCAACGGTGAAATCCCCTTCCCTTTCGGGCACCGGAGGCACCAGAGCATAGGAAAATTGAATGAAGGGGGCTCCCGGTTTCAGGGCATCAAGGCAAAGGGAAATCAAACGCTTGCGCATTGCTTTGGGCTTTGTGAAGAGCGGCAGGCTGGAAACCACGGCTGAAAGGGGTGCATCGATGTTCTGTTGCCGGATGGCAGCAAAATCATAAGCATCGCCCTCAATCACGTTCACGCCTGCAAAGCGATCCCGCAGCATGGAAACAAATTGGCTGGAATACTCAACCGCTAGAATATTGGCGGGTTCAACACCATGCTCCAGCACGGCATTGGTTACCACGCCGGTGCCCGGCCCCAACTCCAACACCAGCCCGGACTGATCCAGAGGAATATAGGACGCCATCTTGCGTGCAAGTGCGGGACTGGACGGAGCAACAGCGCCAATTTTAAGCGGATCGTCGAACCATCGCCTCAAAAAACGGATCTCGTCCGGAATATGGGCTTTCAGTGCGTGGTTTCGCAGTTGCTTGAGCATGGGATCCCCGAAAACAAAGCGTCCAAATCATTTCCCCGTGAAAAGCTTGGTGTAAGCTATGCGCGGGGGTGATGGTTTGTGCCAATAAAATCACGTCTATTATGCATGTAAGAGCAATTTGTGTCAGGTAAAAGGCCTTAACCAAATATGCTAATGATAATAGTGCAGCATCGGCGATGAATAAGGGAAAAGCCAGATACAAAAAAGGAGACACCCTTAAAAAGGGTATCTCCTCAAGCTTTGACAAGATCGGCTGAGGCTACTCGCTGATGCGCTCGATGAAATCCTTCACCTTTGCGAAAAAGCCTGTGCTGTCAGGATGATTGTCATCATTGGTAAGGGAATCAAATTCCTGAATCAGTTCCCGTTGGCGCTTGGTCAGCTTGCGTGGTGTTTCCACCTCGACCTGAATATACATATCGCCATATTGCTGGCTGCGCAGCACCGGCATGCCTTTGCCGCGCAGACGGAATTGCTTGCCGCTTTGCGTACCCTCAGGCACCCTCACCCGGGTTTTGCCGCCATCAACGGTGGGAACTTCAAATTGCCCGCCCAGAATGGCGGTCGTCATGGAAATTGGTACGCGGCAGAAAATGTCTGCTCCATCCCTCTGGAACAGGTCATGCGGCTTCTGCGTAAGGAAGATATAAAGATCGCCCGGAGGGCCGCCACGAACACCGGCTTCCCCTTCACCTGACAGGCGAATACGGGTGCCATCTTCGATACCGGCTGGAATATTGACGGACAGATTGCGGTTTTCCGTGGTTCGGCCTACGCCACCGCAGGAATCACAGGGATCATCGATGATTTCACCGCGCCCGTGACAGGTGGGACAGGTGCGTTCGACCGTGAAAAAGCCCTGTGTTGCCCGCACTTTGCCCATGCCGGCACAGGTGGGGCATGGCTTGGGAGAGGTGCCCGGCTTGGCGCCGCTACCCGAACAGGACGTACAGGTAACCGAAGTTGGCACCTCGATCTCTGCGGTCTTGCCATGGAAAGCCTCTTCGAGAGTGATTTCCATATTATAGCGCAGATCGGCTCCACGCTCGCGACCACGCGATCGCCTGCCACCGCCCATCATGTCTCCGAAAATATCTTCGAAGATATCGGACATCGAGGATCCGAAATCGGATCCGAATCCCTGACCCATACCACCCTGTTCAAAGGCAGCATGTCCATAGCGATCATAAGCGGCGCGCTTTTCGGGATCCTTCAGGATCTCGTAGGCTTCATTCACTTCCTTGAAACGGGATTCGGCATCAGGGTCGTCTGGATTGCGGTCAGGGTGAAACTGCATCGCTTTCTTGCGGAAAGCGCTTTTCAATTCTTTGTCGCCAGCCCCGCGGGAGACCCCGAGCGTTTCATAAAAATCGGCTTTAGACATATTTGCTCATCCACCTTTACCAAAAAGTCGACGCCAGTGAGGCGCCGACTTCATTTGGTTCTACTTGTTCATGAAGTCCGCTCAGGATTTTTTGGAATCGTCGTCTTGTACTTCTTCGAAGTCCGCGTCGACAATGTCGTCATCCTTAGCCGCATCGGCAGCAGCGTCAGCTGCAGCGCGTGCTTCTTCATCAGACTGCTGTGCCGAATACATTGCTTCACCCAGTTTCATGGATGCCTGCGTCATGGCTTCGGTCTTGGCCTTGATGGCTTCCAGATCATCGCCTTCAAGAGCCGTTTTCAGCTCTGCAATAGCAGCTTCAATGGCAGATTTATCTGCTTCGGAAACCTTGTCGCCAAAGTCGGCGAGAGATTTCTCACCGGAATGAACAAGGGCTTCACCCTGGTTCTTGGCTTCAACCAGTTCCTTGCGGATCTTATCGGCTTCAGCGTTGGCTTCAGCATCCTTGACCATCTGTTCAATGTCTGCATCAGACAGGCCACCCGAGGCGCGGATAGAAATTTTCTGTTCCTTGCCGGTGCCCTTATCAAGAGCGGACACATTCACGATGCCGTTGGCGTCGATGTCGAAGGTCACTTCAATCTGCGGAACACCGCGTGGTGCCGGTGGGATACCAACCAGATCGAACTGGCCAAGCGCCTTGTTGTCGGCAGCCATCTCACGTTCACCCTGGAAGACGCGGATCGTTACGGCGTTCTGATTGTCGTCAGCCGTAGAGAAGACCTGGCTCTTCTTGGTCGGGATCGTGGTGTTGCGGTCGATGAGGCGAGTGAACACACCGCCCAGGGTTTCGATACCAAGGGACAGTGGGGTCACGTCGAGCAGCAGCACGTCTTTGACATCGCCCTGCAGCACGCCAGCCTGAATGGCAGCACCCATGGCAACCACTTCATCCGGGTTCACACCCTTGTGCGGCTCTTTGCCGAAGAACTGTTTAACGGCAGCCTGAACCTTCGGCATACGGGTCATACCACCAACCAGAACGACTTCGTCGATCTCGGAAGCGGAAAGACCAGCGTCTTTCAGTGCGGATTCACACGGCTTGATGGTGCGTTTGATCAGATCGTCAACCAGTGCTTCAAATTTCGCACGGGTTAGCTTCAGGGCCAGATGTTTCGGGCCGGAAGCGTCTGCCGTGATGTAAGGCAGGTTGATTTCGGTCTGGGTCGAGGAAGAAAGCTCGATCTTGGCTTTTTCGGCAGCTTCCTTGAGGCGCTGCAGAGCCAGATTGTCTTTCTTGAGGTCGATGCCGCTTTCTTTCTTGAACTCTTCAACCAGATAGTCAACCAGACGCATATCGAAGTCTTCACCACCAAGGAAGGTATCACCGTTGGTGGATTTCACTTCAAACACGCCATCGCCGATTTCAAGAACGGACACGTCGAAGGTACCACCACCAAGGTCATAAACCGCGATGGTCTTGCCGTCATTCTTGTCCAAGCCATAGGCCAGAGCAGCAGCAGTCGGCTCGTTGATGATACGAAGGACTTCCATACCGGCGATCTTGCCAGCGTCCTTGGTAGCCTGACGCTGGGCGTCGTTAAAGTAAGCAGGAACCGTGATGACGGCCTGAGTTACAGGCTCACCGAGGTAATCTTCTGCGGTTTCCTTCATTTTCTGAAGGATCATGGCGGAGACCTGTGAAGGAGAGTATTTTTCACCCTCGACTTCTACCCATGCATCACCATTGTCGCCTTTGACAATCTTGAACGGAACCAGATCCTTGTCTTTGCTAACAGCCGGATCTTCATAGCGACGGCCAATAAGACGCTTGACCGCGAACAGGGTGTTCAGCGGGTTGGTTACAGCCTGACGCTTGGCTGGCTGACCAGCAAGGCGTTCGCCATCGTCGGTGAAGGCGATCATGGAAGGTGTGGTACGTGCACCTTCGGCGTTTTCGATGACTTTCGGTTCTTTGCCATCCATAATGGATACGCACGAGTTTGTGGTACCCAAGTCAATACCAATGACTTTGCTCATTCTCTCTTCTCCTTTCGGCAGGCCGGTCAAACCCTTTAAAAGCGGTTATAAGCGCCGATAATTCGGCCCAGCCCCCATGAAGATGCGCATTTGATGCGCGGGTTGGGTTTTACATTCATGGCACATATAGGAGCCGTTTACGCGGACTGCAAGGCGCAAATCCAGCATCTTTGAATGCATTTGCGACGTTTTTTGAAATTGGCACCCCTCATATAAGAGTGAAGCGAGAAAATAAAGAGGGTCAGGCAGGTTAAGGTCACGTTAAAGCACAAAATTCCCCACATCTGTGTTGGTTATTCAGAAAAGCGTGCCCAACCGGGCCAATGAGAAGAAATCGGCGTTCATTCTGTGCTGGCAGGCATCGTGACAGCTGGAAGGAAGCGGTAGTCATCCCGATTTCTTTAAATGTCAGAGAAAGGGGAGCGAAATCGTCCATATGCGCAAACCATAGTCGGCGCATAAGATGGATATAGCTGGGGGATGGTCCCGGTCTGTCATATGGATGCATGCCAAGGGCGAATCACGGCAAACAGAACATCCCCGCTGGCTTATGGGTTCGCAGATTGAAAAAGCTGATCGTAAAAAGGAAAGGAGCGCACCAAACCATGCAATATCTGTCCGGATATCTTGATGAAGCCGCCCAGCAGGCCCTTGTTGCAGAAATTCGGGCTCTCGTGGCCAAAGCACCTCTTTTCACGCCCACAATGCCGCGCTGGGGGCGTCCCTTTTCCGTTCGCATGAGCAATTGCGGCCCGCTGGGCTGGGTGTCGGACAAATCCGGCTATCGCTATCAAGCCACCCATCCGGTCACCGCAGAGCCATGGCCACCTATTCCGCAGAGTCTGTTGGATTTGTGGGATGTGACCACCGGCTACCCATTGCCGCCGGAAGCCTGTCTCATTAACTATTATCATCCCGATGCCAAGATGGGTCTTCATGTCGATAATGATGAAGAGGATTTCGATGCACCCATTCTGTCGGTCTCGCTGGGCGATGATGCGCGATTTCGTCTCGGTGGCAGGGAACGAAAAGACCCAACAAAGAGTTATATCCTCAGGTCAGGAGATATTTTCATTCTCGATGAGGAGGATCGGCTCGCCTATCACGGCATTGACCGGATTTATCCGGGCACGTCGATGCTGCTCAAGGAAGCCGGAAGGATCAACCTGACCATGCGACGGGTGACGCGCGACTGCGCTAAGGGGCACTGACGTCACACCCGCGTTATATGACCTGTCTACCTTATGTGGCTGGTTTGGCTTCAGAAATGATGCTATCTGTTAGGGAATGTTTTTTTGCGCGCCTTACAAGGCCAACCGTCAGGCAGGTTATGTCCTTCGTTATTTTTACTGATCTCGATGGAACCTTGCTGGATCATGCCAGCTATTCTTACGCTCCGGCCAAACCGGCGCTGGCGCTGCTGCACAAGCATGATATTCCGCTAATATTGGCCTCAAGCAAAACCGCTTTTGAAATCGCCCCCCTGCGCGAGGAGCTGGGCTTTGCCCATTGTCCGGCAATTGTCGAGAATGGGGCTGGCCTGTTGCCTGCGCACGCTGATCCGGAAAGCCTTGTCGGGGCGCAAAGTGACTATCAGCGCATCCGCACGATACTGAACGCGATGCCAGCCGATTTGCGAGCTCTTTTTACCGGCTTTGGGGATTGGAGCGTCGAGGAAATCGCACAGAATACCGGTCTGCCAAAAGACAATGCGGCTCTTGCGGCCCGTCGGCTTTTCTCAGAGCCGGGTCTTTTTTCAGGCAACGCGCACCAGAAGCAGCGCTTTGAAAGCTATATTGAAGAAAGAGGCCTTAGGGCGCGACAGGGCGGGCGCTATTACACCCTCTCTTTTGGCGCCACTAAGGCCGACCAGATGAAGGGCATCTTAAAGCAGCCATCCTTGGCCACACCTCCGGTCACATCGATTGCGCTGGGCGATGCCGCAAATGATATTGAAATGCTGGAAACAGCCGATTTCGGCGTCATCATCAACAATCCCGAAGGCAAGCCATTCCCGCCGCTCTCGGGCGAAGATGAAGGCCGAATCATGCGTACTGACAATCCCGGCCCAACCGGCTGGAACAAGGCAATATTGAATCATATTGGCGGACCGGCGACGGCCTGACAAAGAAAAATAGAAACGGAGTGTCATATGGGCGATTTTCATCAGAATGGCAAAGTAGCGACCCTGCACCATTTTCCAACCGCATCGGCGGAAAATATGGAGCGGATTCTGGAGACCTATGCCCAGAACAGGAAAATCACACTGATCCTGCCCTCTTTGTTTTCTGAGCTGGAACAGCCCGCGCTCTCCAACATCCTTGATGAACTGAGCAAGGCCAAATTCATCAATCAGATCGTGATCGGGCTGGACCGCGCCGATGAAGAACAATATCGCCACGCCAAGCAATATTTTTCACGTTTGCCGCAAGATCATGTCGTGCTGTGGAATGATGGGCCACGGCTAAAGGCCATTGATGAGCGTTTGCAGACCCTTGGTCTTTCCCCTTCCGAACCGGGCAAGGGGCGCAATGTCTGGTATTGCATGGGCTATGTGCTTTCGGCCAAGAATAGCGATGTGGTAGCCCTGCATGATTGCGATATCGTGACCTACAACAAGGAGATGCTGGCGCGTCTGGTCTATCCAGTGGCCAATCCCAATTTCTCCTATCAATTCTGCAAGGGCTTCTATCCGCGCATCGCAGACGGCAAGCTCAACGGCCGCGTTACCCGCCTTTTCATCACGCCGCTGCTGCTAGCCCTGCGTAAATTGATCGGCAACAACGAATATCTGGAATATCTGCAGGCTTTCCGTTATCCGCTGGCGGGTGAATTCGCCATGCGCACCTATATGCTGCCGGATATGCGCATCCCATCAGACTGGGGGCTGGAAATCGGCGTTCTCTCAGAGGTACACCGGAATTTCTCCTCCAAGGCCGTCTGTCAGGTAGAGATCGCCGATATTTATGACCATAAGCATCAGCCGCTTTCGGAAGAAGATGCCACCACAGGCCTGTCGCGCATGTCGACCGACATCGCCAAGGCGCTTTATCGCAAGCTGGCCATTGATGGCATTATTTTCTCAAGCGAATTCTTCCGCACCCTCAAGGCGACCTATCTGCGCCTGTCCTTGGACATGGTCGAGACCTATTACAATGATGCCATGATGAATGGGCTTCATACGGACAGGCATATGGAAGAGCGCAGCTGCGAGCTGTTTGCTGCCAATATCGTTGAAGCGGGGTCTGCCTATATGGACAACCCGATGGAAGTGCCCTTCATTCCCAACTGGAGCCGCGTCAGCGCCGCAGATTATGATCTGCTGCTCGATTTCTACAATGCGGTGAAGCAGGATAATGAAGAATATGGTGCTGCCTGATGCAATCGAGCAATCATGAAGAAGGCTCTCCCATGCAAAGTGAAAAACAATCGGGCCATATCGCCGCTTTTCTGAATACCGGCAGTGGCACCTTCCAGATGCTGGAAATAGGCCATGTGCGCGGCATGCTTGAAAGGGCGTTCGGTGACGCTGGCTATGAGCTGACCATCTATACCGGTGGCGGCTCCGACCTGATAAGCCAGATGAAGGAGCATAGCCAGTCGGACGATTTTGATATCCTGTTGGCTGGTGGAGGCGATGGCACGGTGTCCGCTGCGGCAGAAACCGCTTGGCGCAACAACAAGACTCTTGCCGTGCTACCTGGCGGCACTATGAATCTTTATGCCCGCGCGCTCAGCATCCCTCTGGATGTGGAGCTTGCAATTGATGCGCTTTCAAGCGGCAAAAAGAAAGACGCCGATATTGCGACAGCCAATGGTGACCCTTTTGTGCATCAGTTCTCGGTGGGCCTGCATCCGCGAATGATTCGAAAACGAAACAATCTTGATTATCAGTCGCGCATCACCAAGATGCTGGCCAGTACACGCGCCTTTTGGGAAACAATTTCCCATATGCCGACCTGCGGCGTGACCATCGATCTGGATGGTAAAAGCGAAGAGCGCCAGCTCAGCGCCCTATCGGTGTCGAACAACATGTTCGGTTCGACCGCTCCGCCCTATGCGGAAAGACTGGATGGTGGCGAACTGGGCGTCTATATGGCAGGGCAGCTCACATGGCAGAAAGCATTGATACTGGGGACGGATCTTCTGATCGGGCAGACACCGAACAATCCTGATCTGGAAATACACTCGGCCAAATGCGTCAAGCTGACCGTGCATGAAAAGCCTGAAGGCTCTCAATGTGTGCGTGACGGCGAACTCTACGACCTGCCCGACGAAATCACCATCGAGCTGCACGCCAAGGAGCTGTCGGTTCTGGTGCCGTGAAGCTTTTGTCACCTATAGGGTGTCCCTAGGACATCTCTGGGCTGCAAACGATTCTTTGATGCAGTGGATTTGCCTCTATCCCCTATCCTTCACGCTTTCCATCACCACGAAGGTGGAGGTGTGAGAGACATAGGGAAGAGCCGAGATCTTCTCGCCCAGCACCTTGCGGTAGTTGCTCATATCGCGGGTGCGGATCTTCAAAAGATAATCGAAATTCGATGCAATCATATGGCATTGCTCGATTTCGCGGATATGGCGCGTGGCTTCGTTGAAGGCATTCAGAGCTTCCGAACGGGTGTCGCTTAGGGACACCTGCACAAAGGCAATATGACCCTCGCCGAGCTTCTCCGGGTCGAGAATGGCGCCATAGCCGCGGATGAAGCCACCCTCCTCCAGACGACGCATGCGAATCTGGCAGGGCGTCTTGGATAATCCGACCTTTTTTGCAAGCTCGGTGATGGTGATGCGCCCATTCTCTGCGAGTATGGTCAGGATGTTTCGGTCGAACCTATCCAATTTGTCCATATATTGTCTCTTTCATAGCGAAAGCGGTAAATATGTCGAAAAATTTCGGTCATATATCCTAAATGTACCTGAATATTGGTCACTCTGACTAGAGCTTTTTCGCTATCCTTGCAGACATAATAAACGACAATCACACATCCCTTCGGTTTTTAAGATCTCAAACAAAACTGCGTCAAAAGCAGGTTGGATCGCTATGCCAAAACCGGAGCCCTACTTCCAGGAGTGCCCAATGGATCAACAGTCTTTCGACTCGCATCGCGATCTGGACGCCCGCCTCTCAGAGCTGCGTCAGGTCATTCGCGAACACTATCTGGCAGACGAAGCAAGCAACGTTCGTCGCCTGATCGAAGAAGCTCATATGGATGAACGCATGAGCCTGCGCATTTCCCAGCGCGCGGCCGATCTCATCCGCACCATCCGTACCACAACCAAGCCATCCATGATGGAAAATTTCCTCGCGGAATATGGCCTGTCCACCCGCGAAGGTGTGGCGCTGATGTGCCTGTCCGAAGCGCTGCTGCGCGTGCCGGACGCTGAAACCATCGATGCCTTGATCTCCGATAAGATCACCCCGAGTGAATGGGGCCAGCATCTGGGCAAATCCACCTCTTCTCTGATCAATACTTCCACCTGGGGGCTGATGTTGACCGGCAACATCCTCAAGGAGAAAGATGAAGAAGGTCTCGCCGCTTCCATGCGCTCCATGGTCAAGCGCCTCGGCGAACCGGTGATCCGCACCGCCGTTGGACAGGCCATGAAGGAGCTGGGCCGTCAGTTCGTGCTGGGTACCACCATCGAGAAAGCCATTCAGCGCGGCAAGCATTACGAAACCAAGGGCTTCACCTATTCCTACGACATGCTGGGCGAAGCGGCCCGCACCGAAGCAGACGGTATCAAATATCATCTGGCCTATTCCAAGGCGATCGCCACGCTGGCCCCTTACTGCAAGTCAAAATCGGTTCATAAGAATCCGGGCCTGTCTGTGAAGCTTTCTGCGCTGCATCCGCGCTATGAAGAAGGCAAGAAAGAGCGCGTCATGTCCGAGCTGGTCTCGCGCACCTTCGGTCTTGCCCTTCTGGCACGCTCAGCCAACATGAACTTCACCATCGATGCCGAGGAAATGGATCGTCTTGATATTTCCCTCGATGTGATCGAAGCCGTGCTTTCCAATCCGGCCCTTGAAGGCTGGGATGGCTTTGGCGTGGTCGTGCAGGCCTTCGGCCACCGTGCAAGCTTCGTCATCGATTGGCTCTACATGCTTTCCAAGAAGTTGGATCGCAAGATTACGGTGCGTCTGGTGAAGGGCGCTTATTGGGATAGCGAAATCAAGCGGGCGCAGGTTATGGGGCTGGAAGGCTTCCCGGTCTTCACCCGTAAGGCCAACTCCGATGTCTCCTACCTGTCCAATGCTCGTCGCCTGCTGGATATGACCGATCATATCTATCCGCAGTTTGCCTCTCATAATGCCCATACCGCGACAGCCGTCATGGAAATGGCCATTTCGGCCCGCGTGGGCAAAGGCTCCTATGAGCTTCAGCGCTTGCATGGCATGGGTGATGCGTTGCATGACACGCTGGTCAAACAGGAAAAAGTCGCCTGCCGCATCTATGCGCCGGTGGGGGCTCACTCTGACCTGCTGGCCTATCTGGTCCGTCGCTTGTTGGAAAATGGTTCCAACTCTTCCTTCGTCAACCAGATTGTCGATACCCATATTAGACCGGAGGAAATTGCGGGTGACCCATTTGCCAAGGTGCGTGAGCTGGGCGATGCCATCGAAAACCCGTTCCTGACCAAGCCAAAGGATATTTTCAAAGGCGTGCGTCGCAACTCCAAAGGCTGGGACCACACCGATCCGCTTTCCATTGAGGCGATTGACGAGAAACGTGGCAAGTTCAAATCCCATCTGTGGGAGGCAACGCCGCTGATAGCCGGGCACAAATCCAAGGAAGACCCCTCCCCGGTCTACAATCCGGCTGATCGTAGCGAACAGATCGGCACAGTGGTCAAAGCTTCCGAGGCAGATGTTGAAAAGGCTCTGGCAGCCAGCGAGAAAGGCTTTGCCGTCTGGTCAGCCAAACCGGTGGCCGAACGCTCTGCCATTCTGACCAAGGTTGCGGAACTGTATGAAGCCAACGCAGAGGAACTGTTTGCCATTGCTGCCCGTGAGGCCGGCAAGGTGATGACCGATGCTATTGGCGAAGTCAGAGAAGCGGTCGACTTTGCGCATTACTATGCCGCTGAAGCCGAAAGGCTCGAAAAGGAAGCCAAGGACGGACGCACTGCGCGTGGCACAATCGCCTGTATTTCGCCATGGAACTTCCCGCTGGCCATCTTCACCGGCCAGATTCTCGCCGCCCTTGCTGCTGGTAACGCCGTCATCGCCAAACCGGCAGGCCCGACCGGTATCATGGCCTTCCGTGCGGTTCAGCTGATGCATGAAGCCGGTGTGCCCAAAGGCGCCATCCAATTGTTGCCCGGCAGCGGCTCGGTGGTTGGTACGCCCATCACCTCTGATTCGCGTATTGCTGGCGTCTGCTTTACCGGCTCCACCGGAACAGCGCAGACCATCAACCGTGCTATGGCGGCAAGCCTTGACCCAAGCGCGCCGCTGATTGCGGAAACAGGCGGCCTCAACGCCATGATCGTTGACTCCACCGCCCTGCCCGAGCAAGCGGTGAAAGACATCGTTTCGTCCTCGTTCCAATCTGCAGGTCAGCGCTGTTCTGCTCTGCGCATGCTGTATGTGCAGGAAGATATCTATGATCATCTGATGGAAATGCTTAAGGGGGCCACTGATGAGCTTTCCCTTGGCAATCCGTGGGACTGGTCAACTGATGTTGGTCCGGTCATTGATGAAGCCGCAAAAGCGGGCATCGATAACCATTGCGACAAGATGCGCGCCAAGGGCCGCTTAATCAAGCAGCTCTCCACCCCGAAAGAAGGTGTTTTCTGCGCGCCGACCATCATCGAACTGAACGGCATTGAAGAGCTGGAAGAAGAAATCTTCGGTCCGGTTCTGCATGTGGCCAAATTCAAGGCAGGCAAGCTGAATGACGTGATTGCGGCCATCAACGCCAAGGGCTTCGGCCTTACCTTCGGTCTGCATACCCGTATGGATAATCGGGTGCAGGAAGTGATCGATCAGATCAAGGTCGGCAACGCTTATGTCAACCGCAACCAGATCGGTGCCGTTGTGGCCTCGCAGCCCTTCGGTGGCGAAGGCTTGTCCGGCACTGGACCGAAAGCCGGTGGACCAAACTATGTGGAACGCTTCTACATGCCCTTCAAGCATGAGGAGCCAGCCGCACCGGAAGGCGATTCGGCTTCGGTCACGGAAATCCAGTATGCCATCCACGAGCTGCGAGCCGACAAGGCTAAACGCAAGAAATGGGCCGAGAAGGACTATCGCTTCGCGGCGCTGAAGAGTGCCTACAATCTGCCGGTCTCGTTCGATGTGTTCCTGCAGCGCGATATGAGCCCACGGGACATGTCCGGGCCGACCGGTGAATCCAACCGCCTCACCTTTGCGCCGCGTGGCGTTGTGATGGTGGTCGGGGCAACCGAGCGCATGGCTCTGCTGCAGGCTGTGGCAGCTCTGGTTGCTGGCAACGCTGTCATTCTTATTGGCAAGGGTGCAAAAGCCATGGCCGCCAAGCTTGCCGAGAGTGGCGCACCGGTTGCTGGCTTTGACGGCGTGCTCGCCGCCGACGCCATCGCCAAGTTCGAGGGCATCGATGCCATTGCCTATATGGCTGATAATGAGACCCTGCGCACTGTCCGTGTGGCAATGGCCAAAAGGGATGGCGCTTTGACACCTCTGATCACGGAAGCCAACCCCTTCCGCTTTGCCTTGGAACGTCATGTCTGCGTGGACACCACGGCAGCTGGCGGCAACGCAACCCTGCTGGCAGCGGCTGAAGGAGAGGCCAATTAGTCAAGAATAATAGGAAAGTCTTACAGTCCTGGAAGCCCCGGAAGCTCATTGCTTTCGGGGTTCTTTTTTGCTTTCTGTCGTCTAGTGATGGCACCTGTGCCCTGAAAAATGCTGTAGCCGTGAGTCGGAATAACGGGTTCGTCTTAGGGCGGACCATTCCCCGCTTGAGAAATCTGCCATGTCCTGTAAAACAGGAAGCAGACAAGTTCTCAACACAAGCGCTGCAGTGCGAGGCCTATCGTGCAAAGAAAACTCCCTCCTTTCAGTGCCCTCAAGGCGTTTGAAGCGGCCGCAAGAAACGGGTCTTTTGCACGCGCTGCAGCAGAGCTGAATGTCACCGCCACCGCTGTGAGCCAACATGTCAAAGGACTTGAAAACTGGCTTGGGGAAGCCCTGTTTGTTCGTCATGCCAATGGTGTCGAGTTGAGCGACAGGGCCAAAGCGCTTGTGCCCGAGGCGTCTCGCCTGCTCGATGAAATCGCTACGCTCTTGCCTCCGGCGCAGGAAGAAAATAATTCCGTATCCGTAACGATATCGGCTCCTAGAGCCTTTGCGGATGGTTGGCTCGGGCCGCGTCTGGCAGATTTTCAGAATGACAATCCCGGCATTACCGTGTTTTTGGACGCGGAAGACAAGCAGAGCCATCCTGAACGCAATGTGACGGCCGATCTGATGATCTCGCGGATGCCGGCGACAAATGACAGCCTCTTGTCCGAATTGTTATTTGAAGATCGCATCATGCCAGTCTGCACCGAGCAATATCGCGACCTCATGGGGCTGGATCTTGCAGAGGGCTGGAAGTCCGTCACCCTTTTGCACGATGCACTTTGGGAAAAGGATTGGCCCTTCTGGGGTACGCAACAGCCTGATGTGAGATTGGATTGGCTTGCAGGCCCTCGCTATCCCAATCATTGGCTGCTTCTGGAGGCAGCAAGACAAGGGCGCGGGGTCGCCATGGCTCATATGGATCTGGCCGCAGACTCCCTGATGGAGGGATCGCTTGTACCGCTGGCGCCGCAACCCGTCGAAACAGGGGACAGCTACTTCCTCACAAGACGACGGGGCCATCGCTCACCGGCGGCCATTCAACTGCGCGCCTGGCTTCTGGGCTGTATGCGTGAAAGCCCAAACACAAGTTCCTGATGAGCTCAGGCGAGGTCAAAGTGATCCTTCAAGTAGGGCGCTAGAATCAGTACGCATCAAAGCGCGCGTTATATTGGCGCTTGCTGTAGCCTTCAAATAATGGATTTGAAAAAGAAAAGGAGACTCACGGCGGAGCCTCCTTGAGAATGTGATCCATGGACGTAGCACCAGCAGAGGAACGTCGAGGGGAGGAGAGAGACGCACTGGCAAGCCCGAACCACAAGGTTATAATAAGTCTAGACGGCCCGCTTTGGACCAACTTTGATCAATGTCATATTTGACGAGCAAAGGGCTATGGGCATATGCGACGAAACAGCGCACCTGGGTAATTTTGCAAAGACTTTGGTCTTAAAGATCTGACGCTTACGTTAAGGTAATAGAACTTTCGGCGAATGGGAATCAAGCAAGAAGGCACATTGCTGATCTTAAAAGGCCGGACAATTCAAAATGATAAAGCACGCTGCGGTTCTTTATAGAACAAATGAAAACACCCGGAGGGTGTCCGGGTGTTTTGAAATTTCGAATGCATATCTTCCACTTACGTTAAGGGAAGGTGGCGCAACGGCGGCGCGTTAGACGCTCTTGTCGACGCCATCTGCATCATCGGCAGGCTGCGCGGGGAACTTCGGTCCACCCTTGGCAACACCAACCATCGCAGGACGCAGAACGCGAGTTCCGATAACGTAACCGGACTGCACGACCTGAATAACCGAATTGTTCGGAACATCCGGGTTGGGTACTTCAAACATGGCCTGATGATAATTCGGGTCGAATTTCTCCCCTTCCGGGTTCAGCTTCTTGACACCGTGCTTTTCCAGCGTCTTGAGCATTTCCCGTTCGGTCATCTCGGTGCCTTCCAGCAGAGCTTTCAAAGCGCCATCAGCGTTGGCCCGTTCTTCTTCGGGAATGGCTTCCAGACCACGACGCAGATTGTCAGCCACCGCCAGCATGTCACGTGCAAAGCTGGTAACGGAAAACTGCTTGGCATCGCGGATTTCCTTTTCGGTCCGGCGACGCAGATTTTCCATTTCCGCCACAGTGCGCAGCAGCTGGTCTTTCATCTCGGAAGCTTCTTTTTCCATCTCCTGGATGCGCAGCTCGGCAGCTTCCAGGGGATTGAGATAAGTCTCCTCTTGGGAAACCTCTTCAGCCGGAGCCTCGGCAAGCGGGTCTACGACAGCTTCAGGATTACGGGTTTCGTCAGACATCTACTAGCCTCTATTTTGATTGCGTGCCCAAAATGGAAGGCAGCGTGCATCCACTGCCCGGGCATGAGTTTGAACCGGATATCGAGCTTTCTGATCAAAAAATCAAGAGCTCAGGGCCAAAGAGTTGAATAAAGCGGCCCAATTGTTCAGATTGTGGAACCAATCAGTCGCTTTCAAATCGTCTTTTCGGATCTGTCAGCATGCTGCTCAGCACCCGTGCGGTATAATCGACCATGGGCACGATGCGCGCATAATTGAGCCGGGTCGGACCAATAACGCCCAGCACGCCGACGATCTTCTGGTTGCCATCGCGGTAGGGAGATACAATGACCGATGAGCCTGAAAGCGAAAACAGCTGGTTTTCCGAACCGATATAGATTCGAACCCCGTCGCCCTGTTCGGCCAGTTCCAGAAGTTGAACGAAATCCTTCTTGGATTCCAGATCGTCAAACAGATGACGGATGCGTTCAAGATCTTCCTGCGCCGTGACATTTTCCAACAGGTTGGAGCGCCCGCGAATGATCAGGCTCTGTGGCTGGTCCTCGCTAGCCCCGGCCCATGTGGCGACCCCGGATTCCACCAGCTTTGCGGTGAGATCATCCAATTCGGCCTGTAGCTCCACATGATGGGCTTCGATTTCCTTTTGCGCTTCAGACAGGGTCTTGCCTCGAATATGGGCATTGAGAAAGTTGCTCGCTTCTGTGAGCGCCGAGGCAGGCAGCCCCTTGGGCAGGGTCATCAGGCGGTTTTCCACCTTGTCATCCTCATCCACGAGGACTACCAGCGCCTTGGTGGCCTCCAACCGTACAAATTCCACATGCTTGAGGCGCTGATCCTGCTTGTTGGCCAGAACGAGCCCCGCGCCGGAAGATAGGCCGGAGAGCATCTGGCTCGCCTGCGTCAACAGGCTCTCGAAACCGGCGTCAGGCTGATGGGAAGACGTCATCTGCCGTTTGATGGCGTTGCGCTCGTCATTCGACAGGTCGCCAAATTCCATCATGGCATCAACGAAAAAGCGCAGCCCCATTTCTGTGGGCAAGCGGCCGGCACTGGTGTGGGGCGAATAGATCAGCCCCAATTGCTCCAGATCGGACATCACATTGCGCACCGACGCTGGCGACAGCGAAATGGGCAAGGCGCGGGAGATGTTGCGCGATCCCACAGGATCACCGGTCGAAAGATAGGATTCCACGATGGTGCGGAAAATATCTTTTACCCTGTCATCCATTCCAACCAATGGCGGTATCTGGTTTAGACGGTCTCGTTCAAACATTTCTATTTCCGTGTTCAAGCAGCCGAATTGACAATTGGCACCACAAAGCGGTTGGGCAACTGTTCCATTTATGCCCCAAAAGCAGGAAAAGCTGCAAGCGCCCCTTGTCACCTGCTGCTGACGCTTTTAAGAAGCTTGAGGAAACGCCACAAGGGCGTTCGCACAAATTGGAACATGCATAGCATAACGATATATAGGTGCGAATATTCAAGGGAAAACTGTCTATGACAGCAATCTGCCCCGAGCGCCCACTATTTTAACATCACAAGAAAGCAAGGCAGGAGAGCATAATGCGCCCTTCCAAACGGAATCCCGACCAGAAACGCGTCGTCACCATGACACGCAACGTCTCCAAACACGCGGAGGGCTCTTGCCTGATCAAATGCGGCGACACCCATGTATTGTGCATCGCCAGCCTTGAAGAGCGCATTCCGCCCTGGCTGCGCGGACAGAATCGCGGTTGGGTCACCGCTGAATATGGCATGCTGCCGCGCGCCACTGGTGATCGTATGCGCCGCGAGGCACAGGCTGGCAAGCAGTCTGGCCGCACGCAGGAAATCCAGCGCCTGATTGGTCGTTCCCTGCGCGCCGTTGTTGATCTGGAAGCGCTCGGCGAGCGGCAGATCACCATCGACTGTGATGTGCTTCAGGCAGACGGCGGCACCCGCACCGCTTCTATCACCGGTGCATGGGTAGCGCTGAATGACTGCATCGAATGGATGCGGGCCCGTGGCATGATCGCTGCTGACACGAAGGTTCTCAAAGATCAGGTCGCCGCCATTTCTTGCGGTATCTATAACGGCACGCCGGTGCTCGATCTGGATTATCTGGAAGATTCCGATGCGGAAACCGATTCCAACTTTGTCATGACCGGCAAGGGCGGCATCGTGGAAATCCAGGGCACCGCCGAAGGAGAACCATTCTCCGAAGACGAATTCGCCCAGCTGATGGCGCTTGCCAAAAAGGGTATCGGCGAGCTGGTTACCCAGCAGCTTGAAGCCCAGCCTCAGGACTAGTCTCAGGAGAAAAGACCCATGGCAAATAGATTATCCGCTGACACCCCGCTTGTTGTGGCCAGCCATAACAAGGGCAAGATCCGCGAAATCAAGGATCTGCTTGGCCATTATGGCCTCAGCATCAAAACCGCGACCGAGCTGGATCTGGAAGAGCCTGAAGAAACCGGCACGACCTTTGAAGCCAATGCGGAACTCAAGGCCATGGCTGCGGCTAAGGCAACCGGCCTGCCTGCGTTGGCCGATGATTCCGGCTTTGCGGTTGATGCGCTTGATGGTGATCCGGGAATCTATTCAGCCCGTTGGGCTGGCCCTGACAGGGATTTTGCTCAAGCCATGCGCAATGTGGAAGAAAAGCTGCAGGCGCTTGGCGCAACCACGCCTGAAAAACGCGGCTGTCGCTTTGTCGCCGTGCTTTGCCTTGCCTGGCCAGATGGGGAAACCCATTTCTTCCGCGGCGAAGTGGAAGGACTGGCCGTTTGGCCGCCACGCGGAGAGAAGGGCTTTGGCTATGATCCGATGTTCCAGCCCGAGGGCTTTGATATCACCTTTGGCGAAATGGAACCGGATCAGAAACATGGCTGGAAGCCGGGGGATGAGACTGCCTTGTCGCATCGCTCCCGCGCATTCAAGCTTTTTGCCGATGCATGCCTTGAAGGGTAATTGCCCATGGTGACAGGTGAGCCTATGTGCCCTGACAATCAACAACTCTCAAAGCCGGGACCAGACAATCCCGGCTTTGGCATTTATTTGCACTGGCCTTTTTGCAAGGCCAAATGCCCCTATTGCGACTTCAATTCCCATGTGCGCCATCAGCCTGTGGATCAGCAGCGCTTTGCTTCTGCCATGATTGCCGAGCTTGGTCTCTATGCCAGTCGCATCAAGGGGGCAGGGCGGAGCGCGCCTGTTACCTCGATCTTTTTCGGTGGCGGCACACCGTCTCTGATGCAGCCCGCCATCGTTGGCCAATTGCTTGATGCCATCGCTGATCTCTGGACCGTGGCGCCAGACGCCGAAATCACGCTGGAAGCCAACCCCACATCGGTGGAAGCGGAACATTTCAAGGGCTATGCCAGTGCGGGGGTCAATCGCGTCTCGCTTGGGGTGCAGTCGCTCTATGATGATCAATTGCGCTTTCTGGGCCGGATGCACAGCGCCGATGAGGCGAAGGTCGCCATCGAGCTGGCACAAAAGCATTTTAATCGCATGTCGTTCGATCTCATCTATGCCCGCCCGCATCAAACGCCAGAAGCATGGGCAAGGGAGCTGGACGAGGCCATCGCATTGGCTGCCGATCATCTCTCGCTCTATCAGCTCACCATTGAGCAGGACACGCCCTTCTTTGCGCTGTATCGCAATGGCAAATTCGAGCTGCCCGATGAAGACACCTCGGTGGCGCTTTATGAAATGACCCACGAGCGGCTGGAAATGCATGGCATGCCTGCCTATGAAATTTCCAACCATGCACGACCGGGCTATGAATCCCGCCATAATCTGACCTATTGGCGCTATGGCGACTATGTCGGTGTTGGCGCCGGTGCCCATGGACGGTTGCAACTGGCCAATGGCAGGCTCGCGACCAGCAATGAACGCCACCCTGAAAGCTGGCTGAAGCGGGTCGAGCAACAGGGCACGGGAGCGATCGAAGAGGAAATCCTGACCCTTGAAGAGCAAAGCGATGAATTTCTCATCATGGGCTTGCGTGTCAAGGAAGGCATAGACCTTGATCGCTATGAGAAACTGGCAGGCAGACAGCTTGATGCAGGGCGCATTGACGGGCTGGTCGGCGAGGGGCTGTTGGTGCGTGAGGGCAACCGCATCCACGCCACCCGCAAAGGCTTTCTTGTGCTCAACGCTCTGGTCGCCGATTTGGCCAGTGAATAATCAAGAGCACCCCGCCTTTGGAAAGTGGCAATAAAACGGGCCGCACAAAGAGCGCATGAAAAAAGGGAGCCATTTGGCTCCCTTTTTGAGTCTGTATCGATGAACAATGAATGCCTAGTTTGGTAGGCCTGCCGCCGACATGGGGGCTTGATCAATAATTCTGGCGTTGCCATCGGAAATTTCCATGATCGCAAGGCTGCGCTGGGATGTGCCATCCGCGCGGAAGCGGAAGAAGCCATCACCAAAGCCGATGAAGCCATTGGGATCGGTCAGGGTCTGCGGCGAGAAGCGACGCTCCCCGGACTGGGCCACCAGAGCCGCAGCGAGAATAACGCTGTCATAAGCCAGCGAAGCAACGCGCGGTGGCTGTGAACCGAACTGGGCGGCATAGCGATTGGCGAAGCTGTCAAACCCGATGGTGCGACCATCAAGATTGCGCAATACCTTTGGAGCTGCAGGATACCAGGCGCCCGCCAACATGGGTTCACGCGCAATGGCTGGCTGATCCCACTGGCCAGAGCCAAGGAACGTAACGGATTTGTTGCGAACACCCTGTCCGGCAAGAAGCTGGGTCGCAGAAACGGCCGCAGCGCCTTCGGGAATGAAGATCGTATCGATCTGGTCCTTCACCTTGGCAATCTGCTCGGCGGCATTCTGCAGGCCGAACGGATCAGGCTTGTTGCCCGATTTGTAGCTCTCGATGGTCATCACGCGCATGCCATGACGGGCTGCATTCTGACGCAAGGAAGCCTCTACGATATTTCCGTAAGGTGTCTGGGGGACCATGGCAGCGATGCTGCGTTTCCCCTGAGACGCCGCATAGGAAATGATGCGCTCAACGTCATTCTCTGGCGTGAAGTTGATGAGATAGACACCCTGCGCCGCCGCGCCGGTATCCGTTGTGAAGGCAATCATCGGAACGCCAGCCGGTTTCAATACCATGCCAGCGCGCTTGACTGCATCAGAGCGAAGCGGGCCGATGACCAGCTGAGCGCCTTCGGCCAGTGCGCGGCTGGCCTGTTGGGAGGCACCACTTGTACTCTGGCCAACATCTTTCACGATGACTTGCAAATCAGCAGAGCTGTAATCCTGCAGCGCCATGGCTGCCGCATTTCGGAGTGCCTGTCCGGTTTGCCCGAAGACCCCTTGCGCAGAAGAGGGCGTCAGCAACGCCACGCGCACAGAGCCCGACCCGAGCACTTCGCCCGTGGGTTCGGCAATGGTCACTGGCTGGTTGGTCCCGGTTCCGAAGCCAGGCCCTGAGAGCGTCGTCGGATTACAGGCAGCAAGCAGGGAAGCAGCGCCGATCACGGCGCCGGAAACGGTGTGACGGATCAGCCTGTTCAGGAGCGGGCGAGCGTCAGGGGACGAGCGAAATAAACCTATCAATTTCTGGCCTCCAAATCAGACCACATGTCCGTATTGATTTGCATCGTTTGAATGGTGGAGCTGAATAGACCTATGGCAGCACATTAGAAGGAGCCCGTAAAGAGCTATCTATGCACGAATGCATCCCTCAAATCATCCCAACAACGCAGCGTGTTTGATTCCTTGATTTGTCAGAATTATGGTTTGATAACAAGCGCCTTGGGGAACGCACACAGAAAAGTGTGATATTTCAACAAAACTGTGGCCTATTTGTCGCGAATCACCCCGGCTATTCACACGACAGGCGCGCCGTGGTGTGACATGATGAAATACAGCAACAAAAGCTGTGAAACGCTGTGGCAGGGGTGAAAATGCACCTCAAAGAGCGAAATGAAAGCGCAAGAGATGACCGAAATAGACGAAACAGCCCATGCAGATGAACCTGATGGAGCATCGCTTTGCGCTCATGATGACGGGGATGAAGCCACCGATGGCCATGCCCGCAGGGATTATATTCTGCTTGGCTCCAAGCAACGGGCCCCTAGTCTTGCCTCAGCGCTCTACATCGTGGCTACCCCGATTGGCAATCTGAAAGATATGACGGTGCGCGCCCTGGAGGTTCTGGCCGGCTGCGACATCATCGCCTGCGAAGACACCCGTGTATCGCGCAAGCTGCTGACCCACTATGGCATTCATACGCGCCTCATTACCTATCATGAGCATAATGCCGACAAACAGCGCCCCTATTTGCTCAATGCCCTTGCCGAGGGAAAGGCTGTGGCGCTGATTTCCGATGCGGGCACGCCGCTGCTTTCGGACCCGGGATACAAGCTCGTTGCCGATATGCTGGAAGCAGATCATGCTGTTGTGCCCATTCCCGGCGCCTCGGCCATGCTTTCCGCGCTGGTGGCCAGTGGCTTGCCCACAGATCAGATCCACTTCGCAGGTTTCTTGCCCCAGAAGGCAGGCGCCAGAAACCGCAAGCTGGCAGACCTCAAGGATATACCCGGTACGCTGGTCTTTTATGAAAGTCCGCGCCGCCTCGGGGCTGTTCTGCCAGCCATGGTCGAGCATCTGGGCGCTGGGCGCGAAGTGGTCATCGCGCGCGAACTCACCAAGAAATTTGAGGATTTCCATCGTGGCTCGCTTGGGGCGCTGGCTGAGCATTACGCCAGTGCGGATGCCCCCAAGGGGGAAGCCGTGGTTCTGCTTGGCCCGGCAGAGGAAGAAGCTCCCGATGAAGATGATATCGATGCGATGATCATCAAGGGCCTTGAAGAGGGCCAACATATCAAGGCGCTGTCCGGCGAGATTGCCCAGAAGGTCGGGGCCAAGAAGAATGATATCTACAAGCGCGCACTGGGTTTGAAAGATGCTTTGGGCAATGGTGGAGACAAGGCATAGACCGATGGCAAATTTGCAGCCTTCCAAACCCGCTTTGAGGCCCAAAAGAAAAGCCAGCAAGACCCAGCACCGCAAGGAAAGCTATGAGCGGGGTGTGCGTGTCGAGCGCTGGGCAGGCTGGATCATGCGGGTGAAGGGCTTTGAGATCATCAAGCGGCGCTACAAGGCGCAAGGGGGAGAGATCGATCTCATTTGCCGGAAGGACGACCTCATCGTCTTCCTAGAGGTCAAATATCGAGATCGTCTGGATGATGCCCTTTATGCCATCACCCCGCGCACTCAGGGGCGGATTGTGGCGGCCGCCAGTCACTATATTGCAGAGGCCGAAGAGGAACCCGCCAGCAGCTATCGGTTTGACATCATGGCCTTTGCCAAGGGGGCGGGCCCTGCACCCCGCTGGACGCATCTGGAATCCGCATTCGAGGCCTTTTGAGGGACGTCGAATCATAGCCGACTATTCTGGATGGCGGCCCTGACAATCGGCACCTTGAAATATGCTTTCAAAGCGGACATATAGGAACTGACACTTTCTTCCGGACCAACGCTTCCGGACCATCCCGATATTCTCAAGCCGGAGCATCCGTCATGGCTCAGTCACGCACGCTTAAAGTCGCGTTTCAAATGGATCACATCAAGGGCATCAATATTGCAGGGGATTCCACCTTTGCCATGATGCTGGAAGCGCAAAAGCGCGGGCATGAAATCTTCCACTATACGGTCGATACAATGGCCATGGAAAATGGCGAGGTCTTTGCCTCCGTGGAGCCGGTTGAAGTGCGCGACGAAGCGGGCAGCCATTTCACTCTTGGAGATGCCGTGCGGACCAATCTGGCCGAGTTCGACGTCATTCACATGCGTCAGGATCCACCGTTTGATCTCAATTATATTTCGGCCACCCACATGCTGGAGCGCATCCACCCCAAGACACTGGTGGTCAACGATCCGGCCAACGTGCGTAACGCGCCTGAGAAAATCTTCGTCACCCAGTTTCCGGACCTGATGCCACCAACCATCATCACCCGCTCGGAAGATGAATTGCGTGCCTTCAAGGAAAAGCACGGCGACATTGTCATGAAGCCGCTTTACGGCCATGGCGGTGCGGCGGTTTTCCGGTTGAACAAGGAAGATCAGAATTTCGGCTCTCTGGTGGCTCTGTTCGGCGACATTTTCCGCGAGCCATGGGTTGCTCAGAAATTCCTGCCTGACGTAAAGGCTGGCGACAAGCGCATTCTGCTGGTCGATGGCGAGGCCGCTGGTGCGGTCAACCGCATTCCTGCCGATGATGACCTGCGTTCCAACATGGTGCGTGGCGGGGCCGCTGCCAAAACAGACCTGACCGATCGCGAAAAGGAAATTTGCGAACGCATCGGGCCTGCACTCAAGGAAATGGGCTTTATTCTGGTGGGTATTGATGTGATCGGTGGCTATCTCACAGAAATCAACGTGACCTCCCCGACGGGTATCCGCTCCATTCAGAAGCTTTCGGGCATTGACGTCGCGGCCATGGTCTGGGACGCAATCGAAGCCAAGTGCGCTTAAAAAGAAGGCTCCGGTTCTGGAGCCTTTTTGACAAAGCTTGACCAGTTGCAAGACATATGTGTATCTACGAAGCAAGAGACCTGAATGGACCGCATTTGTCTTGCGTCTGGTGTGACCAGCCAGCCGCTATGCTTTGAATGAGGATAGCATGTCCCGACTGGAAAAGTTGCGGGTGATGGCCCTGTGCGTCTCAATGTCTGCGGGGGCGGCCCCCATGGCTGTGGCTGAAGATCTGCCGACTTTGCCTGACAACAAGGCAACATTGGAGGGCCTCGGCGCGGCCTTGTTTTTTGACGAAAATCTTTCCAAGAATCGCAATCAGGCCTGCGCGACCTGCCATTCTCCGGATGTGGGCTTTGCCGATCCGCGCCCCAATGGCCTTGATGGATTGGCTGGACGTGCGGCGTCGCTGGGCGATGATGATCGGTCGATCGGAGATCGCAACGCCCCGACAGCGAGTTACGCCGCCTTCAGCCCGAAATTCCATCTCAATGAAGACGGCCTATATGTTGGTGGCCAATTCCTTGATGGACGCGAGCCCGATCTGGAAGGGCAGGCGGGCGGACCGCCCCTTAATCCCATTGAAATGGGCATGCCGGACAAGGCCTCCGTTGTCGAACGACTCAAGGAAAATGAGGAATATGTCAACGGCTTCAAGCTGCTCTATGGAAAAGATATTTTCAAAGAGTCCGAGCGCGCCTATCGAGCGATGACCGAAGCCATCGCCGCTTTCGAGCGTACGGAATTCTTCAGCCCGTTTGATTCCAAATATGATCGATATTTGCGTGGTGAAGCCGAGTTTACCAATGAAGAGGAGTTGGGGCGGACCTTGTTCTTTTCCCAGCAGTTTACCAACTGCAACCAGTGCCATCAGTTGCGTCCGCGCCCGGGCATGGAGAAGGAAACCTTCACCAACTACCAGTATTTCAACATCGGTGTGCCTGCCCACAAAGCCTTGAGAGCGGCCAACGGCTCAAAGGCCGATTTTATCGATCACGGCCTTTTGGAAAACAATCCGCACGTGACTGACAAGAAATGGGATGGCACCTACAAGACCAGCACATTGCGCAATGTAGCCGTGACAGGCCCCTACATGCATAACGGGGTGTTCAACGATCTTGAAACGGTGATCCGCTTCTACAACAAGTATAATTCACGCGCCAAGAGTGCTTTGATCAACCCCGAAACCAATGAGCCATGGGGTGAACCGGAGGTGGCTGATACCATCGATATGGAAAAGCTGACCGATGGTCCGGCACTGGATGAACGCCGCATCAAGGCTCTGGTTGCCTTCTTGAAAACGCTCACCGATCAGCGCTATGAATATCTATTGGAAGACTAGCCCCTTGATGTGTCCGGCTGTAGCTGACCAGTATCTGATCATCCTTTGAAGATCATGATCAACCGGAGACCTCCGCTCACCTTGTGAGGGAATGCACTTCAAGACAAGAGAAAGAGCCCAGGACCATGTGTGCCGATCTCAAGAAGCCAACCTCTCCGGGTATTCGCATTGCCATCCCGCCGCTAATCTTTATTTTGTGCGGTGGGAGCGCTCTGGCGCTGGAATGGTTTTATTTCTATTCTGTCGGCCCGCTTTCGGCCTTGGGGATCCCCATTCTAACGCTCGTTATCTGCGGTTTCCTGATTGGTTGGGCTGGTTTCGCCTTTATGGGATGGGGCTTTTTCAAGTTCAAGCTGGTTGGTACGACAACCAACCTGATTGACCCAGCTTCGCAACTGGTGAGTAGCGGAGCGTTTCGCTTCAGTCGCAACCCCATGTATGTGGGCTTCGTGGTGATGCTGTTCGCAGGGATCATCCTGTTTGACAGTATACCCTTCCTGATCGCCACACTCGTTATGTTCTTCTATCTGGATCGCTTTGTGATACCACGCGAGGAGGCCTATCTCCGGGCCGAATTTGGCCAGGCTTTCACAGACTATTGCGCCCGAACCCGCCGTTGGTTCTGATCAGGCATCTGCCTAAAAAGGTTAGAAGGCAAAGCCAAGCTGTCCGGGGCTGCAAATCTGCCCCGGGGTGATGCCTTCATGGGATAGTAGCCAGAGCTTCAAGTCTATGCCGCCTCCAAAACCAACCATGGAACCATCTGCGCCAATAACCCGATGACAGGGGATGATAATCGGCAAGGGATTGGCATGATTGGCCATGCCGACCGCTTGAGCCCCTTTTGGTTTGCCAACCCGCTTGGCGATTTCCCCATAGCTGACAATCGAGCCATAGGGAATGGAGGAAAGGGCGCGCCAGACGGAGAGCTGGAACTGCGATCCCCTGAGCAGATAGGACACGGTGAAACGCTCCAGCTTCTTTTCAAAATAGGCGTCCAACTCGCGCCGCGCATCAGCAAAGCTGTCAGGATTTTCTCGCCATGCAGTATCGGCCGGGGTCGCTTCTCCGTCGACGGGAAAAGAGAGCGCGTGCAAACAGTCCTCCATTCCGCTGAGCAGAAGGGGACCAATCGGGCTCTCATGATAACAAAATTGGATCTCGTTTGCGTTCACTTCACGACCTGCCAATTCGATAGAGTTGTGCGTCTGACCTCTCCTGTGTAGGGCAAAATTGTGTTCACATATTGTTCTTGAAGCACAACTTGAAACATCATATGGTTGTTAAAATTTCTTCATCACGCAGAAATGGTTTTGTTCTTTTCAATTTTTTTGAGTTCACCATGGTTTCCCATGTTCAAACGGTTTCCTTTCAGGGCATAGCGGCCACGCCCGTTGATGTTCAGGTGCATGTGGCTTCGGGTTTGCCAGCCTTTACCATTGTTGGCCTGCCTGACAAGGCTGTGGCGGAAAGCCGCGAGCGGGTGCGGGCCGCGCTTTCGGCCTCTGGCCTGTCGCTGCCGCCCAAACGCATCACCATCAATCTCGCTCCGGCGGATTTGCCCAAGGAAGGCAGCCATTTTGATTTGCCCATCGCCCTTGGCCTGATGGCTGCCATCGGAGCGGTCCCTGCCGACAGTCTGGATGCCTATACGGTGCTGGGCGAGCTGGCGCTTGATGGCCGGTTGGCGCCCGTTGTCGGGGTGCTGCCAGCAGCCATTGCAGCCAATGGCGAGGAGCGGGGCCTCATTTGCCCGTTTGATTGCGGGCCGGAAGCGGCATGGGCCGATCCGGATATGGATATACTGGCCCCCGATAGCCTTATCTCGCTGGCCAATCATTTCAAGGGCAGTCAGGTCCTCTCGCGGCCCCATGCCTCGATCCGTGACCCCAATGCCTCCCTTATTGATCTGTCCGATATCAAGGGGCAGGAAGTGGCCAAGCGGGCGCTTGAGGTCACTGCGGCCGGTGGTCATAACATGCTGATGGTCGGTCCTCCCGGATCGGGCAAATCCATGCTGGCTGCCCGCTTGCCGACCATTCTGCCGCCCCTTGCGCCGACCGAGCTGCTGGATGTTTCGATGATCCATTCCATCGCAGGCCTGTTGCCCAATGGTCAGCTCTCCGTTGCGCGCCCGTTCCGCAACCCTCACCATTCTGCCTCCATGGCGGCCATGATCGGTGGCGGCATGCGCGCCAAACCTGGGGAAGTGGCGCTGGCCCACAATGGCATTCTGTTTCTGGATGAGTTGCCTGAATTCTCCCCGCAGGTGCTTGATAGTTTGCGGCAGCCAATTGAGAGCGGTGAGGCTGTGATCGCTCGCGCCAACCATCGCGTGACTTATCCGGCGCGTTTCCAACTGATTGCTGCAATGAATCCCTGCCGCTGTGGCCATGCCGGTGAGCCGGGTTATGTCTGCAAGCGCGGTCCGCGCTGCGCAGCTGACTATCAGGCTCGCATCTCCGGCCCCCTGATGGACCGTTTTGATTTGCGTGTGGAAGTGCCTGCCGTCTCCGCTACCGATCTTATGCTTCCGCCCTCAAAAGAAGGGTCAGCGGAAGTTGGAGCCCGTGTGCGGCAAGCCCGCAAGGTGCAGAAGGAACGCTTCAGCGCTATGGGGCTGGAGACTGTCATCACCAATGCCCAATGCCCGGCCAGCATGATCGAACGCATTTGCGAGCCAAGCGGTGAAGCGCGTACTCTTCTGGCTCATGCCGCTGAGAGTATGGCACTTTCAGCCCGTGGCTATCATCGTGTTCTGAAGCTGGCGCGAACGCTGGCCGATCTGGCCGGTCACGAGCAACCGGGCAGCGAAGAAATCGCCGAGGCACTCGGTTACAGGGTGTCCACGCCATCGCTGGTGGCTTAGCGGTTTGGCGCTTTACAAAGTCGCACGGAATCTTGCGTTTAATCGAAATTCTTTGATGACCGAAGCTTTTTGATGGCACCTCGCTTGGTCTTGCTGTCCATCCGGCGCCTCTTGCTGGCCTTGGTCGGCTTGGTAGCGATGCGTCGTTTGGGCCGATAGGCGGCCTTTTCGATGAGAGCGACGAGGCGCTCGATGGCTTCTTCGCGGTTGCGGGCCTGGGTGCGATGGGTTTGCACCTGCATCACCAGTTCGCCATCCTGTGTCATCAAATGCGCTGCCTGACGCCGCAAGTTTGCCTTGATATAGGCTGGCAGGGATGGAGACTGACGCACATCAAACCGCAACTCGACCGCAGTGGACACCTTGTTGACATTCTGCCCGCCCGGTCCGGATGAGCGAATGAAGCGCTCTTGCAGTTCGTCTGCGTCCAGGCTCAGGCCTTCCTTGATGAAGATGCGATCAGACATATCCCTTGGTCCACACGTATGAAGTCGTCAAACGAGACCTGTCTTACCGCGAATTGCCCGAAAGTGCATCCCCTATCCCAGAAATTTCAGAAAGGAGATGATCTTGCGAATACCCGGCTTGGAGGGAAGATCCGCATAGGCACTGATGGCGGCCCGACGTCCAACCTCCGAGAGGGTTGGGTAGGGCGACACATAGCCCGTAATGGCCTTGATATTCATCTTCTGGGACACGATCAAAGCCCACATATTGATGATTTCGCCTGCATTCTTGCCCACCACGGAAGCCCCAAGCACCACGCCCTTCTTGTTGGTGATGATCTTGATCAAGCCCGCCGTTTCTCGTTCAGCTTGCGCGCGATCATTCTCGCCGAAGGGCCAGCGCAAAATCCGTACCTGACGGAATTTCTGTCGCGCCTCCGCTTCGCTATAGCCCACATGAGCCAACTCGGGCGCCGTGAAGGTGACCCGCGGCACGATATGTGTGTTTTCCTTTGCGCCAAGCTTGAACAGGATGTTGCGCACCACCAGACCGGCATGATAGCCCGCCACGTGAGTGAATTGCATACCGCCAGCGACATCACCGATGGCATAAACCCGGCGGTTGCTGGTCTTCATGGTGGGTTTGACCGCAATGCCCCGCTCGCTGTAGCTGATGCCGGCAGCTTCCAGCCCGAGGTCAGACACATTGGCGCGTCTACCGGTGGCGACAAGTACATGGGTTGCCTCAACAAAATCGGCATCACCGGCTATTCCCCCATCCAGAGTGTGGGTAAAGTGAAGCGTTGCGCCGTAAGGAGTAGCGTCCTTGTCCTCTGCCGGTTCGATGCGATCAAGGGTCACGCCTTCATGCAGGGTGACCCCTTCGCGCTTGAGCTGGTCAATCACCACTGAAGACAGTTCCGGATCTTCTCTGGACAGAATGCCATAGGCTTCCAGAATGGTGACTTCAGCACCAAGTCGGCGATGCGCCTGCGCCAGTTCCACCCCGATCGGACCGCCGCCGATGATCACAAGATGCTCTGGGCGCTCAGTGAGCGAGAAGATCGTTTCGTTGGTGAAATAGGGGATCCGTTCAATGCCTTCGATAGGAGGAACTGCGGCAGATGAGCCTGTCGCGATAACAAAGCTGCGGGCCTTGATTTCATATTGGCCATCGGCGGTGGCAACCGTGCGCTTGTCCGTGAAGTGCCCGGCCTGCTGGATAACCCGCACGCCAAGGCCCTCAAAGCGTTCTACCGAATCATTGGGAGCAATGGCCCCGATCACGGAATGGACATGATCATGCACTGCCTGAAAATCGACTCTGGGTTCAACAGAACTGATGCCGAACAGATTGGCCTTGCGCATGTTTTCTGCATGGTGCGCCGCCGCGATCAGCGCCTTGGAGGGAACACAGCCAGTATTGAGGCAATCGCCTCCCATCTGGCTTTTTTCCAACAACACCACATCCTCGCCAAAGGCAGCCGCTGCTGCAGCTACTGTTAGACCGCCAGAGCCTGCGCCGATGACGCAGATGTCTGTCTTGATTTGTTCGCTCATGACTTGTCCTGAAAAATTGTTGACTTGGATGTTATTGTGAAGGGCGTGGCCTCTATTCTCAACCACATTTGGCAGCGTTTCGTCTTTTTCTGAGCGCCTTGAGTAGGGGCGGGATGAGGGAAACGACCCCCATGGCCACAAAAGCGGCGATCAGTTCGCCCGTGATGACCGAGCTGGTATCCAGCGTGAGCGTGCAGGTCGGATCGTCAAGGCATCCCGGATTGCTTGCCAACTGGGCTGCAATGACGCTGTCCAGCCCCGAGCCGACCAGCGCATAGGCAAAAGTGCCCGGCAAGATGCCGATGAGTGTTGCCATCGCATAGGTCGCGAAGCGCACCTGAAACAGGGCGGGCACGATATTGACCAGCCAGAAGGGAAAGAGCGGCACAAGCCGCAAAAATAGCATATAGCTGAAGGCATCCTCGCGAAAACCATCGGCAAAGCGCTCGGTAAAGCTGCCTGCGCGGGCTCGCAAAGCCGATCCGATGGCAGAGCGAGCCGCCAGAAACACGATGCCTGCGCCGGTCGTTGCTGCAAGCACAGTGGTCAAGCCACCAACCGCCCAGCCAAACAGCAGCCCGCCCACGATGGTTAGGAAACTGGCACCGGGAAAGGAAATGGCCACCGCTAAAGCATAGAGCCCACCATAGGCCAGAAGCGACAGGGCAAAATGGTCCGTCACATAGCCGGACAGGCGCGCGCGATTCTCCACCAGCATTTCGAGGGTGAAATAGCTGTGCCATCCTTGGGAAAAGCCAAAGAGAGCCAAGGCCAACAACAGCAACAGCGGGAGCCACTTTTTCAAACAGACTGTCACGGCGCTATCCTGACAAATTTGGTTGGTCTGATCGGTCATCAACAATGGGCCTCATGACGCAAAAACAATGAAGGAGTTATCGTCCCGGTGAAATTCCTGATAAGTCGTATATAAACGGAATTCCGGGCCTTGGGAGGCCTCTCACTGTCATTTGATTGCCGATCATGAGATCCTCACGGGGGTGTGACTACAGAGCCCATTTTTGTGATCGATCGGTGGCTTTTGACCGTTAGAGCGGGTTGTTGCTGGTAACATGGTCAAGAATTGGCGATTTTTCTTTGCGGACGATTGACTCAAAGCCCTCATCTCCGTATAAGCCAGACCAAGTGTATCAGGATAGCGGAAAGCGTCTCTCTGGAGGCGCTTCTTTTTACCGCTCTGGTAGGATTTGAGAAAATCAAATAAGGGGCCGCGAAAGCGGTATAAAGCCCATGAAACGGACTTATCAGCCAAGCCGACTGGTGCGCAAGCGCCGCCACGGCTTCCGGGCTCGTATGGCAACCAAGAATGGCCGTCAGGTCTTGGCTCGCCGCCGGGCAAAAGGACGCAAGCGTCTTTCCGCTTAAGGCAATTTGCATTAACCGCCAGAATTTAAGCGCTTGAGCTTCAAATCTGGCGGTTTTGCATGTCCGGGACAATCATTTGCGATGAATCAATCTTTCGCCAGTGACTGGCCCTCGGAGCGCTTCAGGGAGGCATTCATGCTTCGATTGAAAAAGCGCAGCGAATTCTTAGCCGCGGCCAAGGGAGTGCGTCTCTCACGTCGCGGTTTTGTGCTTCAGGCCATAAGACGATCGCCAGAAGACAAGGATCCGGCTCGTGTCGGCTTCACGGTGACCAAGAAAGTCGGCAATGCCGTGATTCGCAACAGGGTGAAACGCCGGTTGCGCGAAGTGGCGAGGCTTCTGGGGCCAGAGCATCTTCAACCCGGTTGGGACTATGTGCTCATCGGGCGATATGGCGCGTTGCATTTGCCTTTCGATTCTCTCTGCGCAGATTTCAAGGGATGTGTACGTGATCTTGCCGCTGGCAAGACGGATGCAAAACGGCGTGCACCGGGTCGCTCCGGACACAGGAAGGCACCAGCGGGGAGCTCGCATTTGTCGGGCAGGCCCGATGGCAGGAATTCGCAAAGCAGTAGCTGATCGGGAACCCCAGCTGGAGGTTTCAGGCATCAGCGATCAGACGAGCGGAGTGGTTTGCCCCGATTTTGGCCAGCTTGAAGGCTAGGTTGAGGCGCTCCAAATGAAACGAAACACTTGACTTGGCGGCATCAAGCGGCCAATTGGGTGTGTATCAAGTCGGATCTGTCAGGTCACAACCGTCCGGGTCAGAGTACAAGTCCGACAGTCAATTATGGGATGAAGAAAGTCGATGGACAATAATCGCAATCTCTTCCTTGCCATCGCCCTGTCTTTCATTGTCTTGCTGGGATGGCAGTATTTTGTCGCCGGACCGCGCATGGAAGCAGAACAGGCGCGGCAGGAACAACTTGCAGCCCAACAGGCAGCGGAAACTAAAACCACCACAGAGCATGCAGATACGGCACCCACCCCAGGAGCCGCAAATGCTCCGGCAACAACGGCCGGTGCCGTTCCGCTGAGCCCGCAAAATGCCCTGTCCCAGTCGGCACGTATTGAAATTGATACGCCAAAGCTGACCGGCTCGCTGAACCTGACCGGTGCCCGTATCGATGATTTGCATCTGAGTGAATATCGCGAGACGCTGGACGAAAACAGCCCGACCATTACGCTTCTGTCTCCTTCCGGGTCTCAGAAGCCCTATTATGCTGAATTCGGTTGGGTTTCAGGCTCTGGTGACATCGCCCTGCCAAACGCCAACACCGTCTGGACCGCACCTGAAAATGCCAAACTGACCCTCGATCAGCCTCTGGTGCTGACCTGGGACAACGGCGCAGGCCTTACCTTCGTGCGCACCATCTCTGTGGATAACGACTATCTGTTTACCATCGACCAGAAAGTTGAAAACAACACAGATGCAGCTGTTGCGCTCTATCCTTACGGCTTGATCTCCCGTCACGGCACGATCAAGACCACCGGTATTTACATTCTGCATGAAGGTTTGATCGGTGTGGCTGGTGACGCTGGTCTGCAGGAAGTCGATTACAAGGATCTGGCCGAAGACAAACTCATGCAGCCGGACAAATCCTCTGAAGGTTGGGTCGGCATCACGGACAAATATTGGGCAACGGCCGTTATTCCGCCACAGGGCGAGAGCTTCCAGCCGAGCTTCCGTTATAACGAGATTGCCGGTAAACCTGCTTACCAGTCAGACTATCTGGGCGACGTGGTTAGCGTGGCTGCTGGGTCCAGCATCGATTACAAGACGGCCCTGTTCGCCGGTGCCAAGGAAGTGGCGACGCTTGGCGCAGTGGAAAGCAAGACCAATGCGCTCAACTTCGATTTGATGATCGACTGGGGCTGGTTCTACTTCCTCACCAAGCCGATGTTCTGGGCCATTGACCATCTCTATGGGCTGGTCGGCAACTTCGGTATCGCCATCCTTCTGATCACCGTCATCGTCAAGGCGATCTTCTTCCCGCTGGCCAGCAAGTCTTATGCGTCCATGGCCAAGATGAAGCTGCTGCAGCCGAAGATGGAAGAGGTCAAGAAGAATTTCGGTGATGACAAGCAGGCCCAGCAACAGGCCATCATGAAGCTCTATCAGGAAGAGAAGGTCAATCCGCTGGCGGGCTGTTTGCCGATCGCCATCCAGATTCCGGTCTTCTTCTCCCTCTATAAGGTGCTCTATACCACCATCGAAATGCGCCATGCGCCATTCTTTGGCTGGATTCAGGACCTTTCGGGCCCTGATCCGACCAACCTGTTCACCCTGTTCGGTCTTGTGCCTTGGGACACTCCGGCCTTCTTGGCCATCGGTATCTGGCCGATCATCATGGGTATTACCATGTTCGTTCAGATGAAACTGAACCCGACGCCTCCGGATCCGACCCAGAAGATGATCTTCACATGGATGCCAATCATGTTCACCTTCATGCTGGCCCGCATGCCAGCCGGTCTGGTGATCTACTGGGCGTGGAACAACTCTTTGTCCATCATCCAGCAGGCGACCATCATGAAGAAACATGGTACCAAGATCGAGATCTGGCAGAATATCAAGGACACTTTCAAGCGCTCGAAACCGAGCAGCGAATAGAGGCCTTGCAAAATCAAGAGACAATGGGGCGGCTTTTTAGCCGCCCTTTTTGTTGCAGGAAAACAACGCGCACGCGGAGTGCGTGGTGCAAATACCTGATTTGGATGGATCAGAATGCAATTTCTGATAAATTGACCCCATCCTGCAACGATGCAAATTCGAGTGAACCGGTTCGATGAACAACTGACAGCAGCCAATCCCTATAGGCATCACGCATAAGCGTGGGCATGGCGTGCAAAGCGCCAGCAAGGGGCAATCGTGCGCCCGACACGATCTGTGCTGCATTTCCCGCCGTCACCGAAAATTTTCTGCTGCATCGAAAGGGTCTTCCCATGCAAGACAATCAAGCCATCAATCCCGATCCGAACTATCCCTATCCCGTCGCCGCTTTCAAGCGCTTCGCCTTTCTCAAGCCACTGATCACAAATCCGATGATCGAAGTGGGTGACTTCAGCTATTATGATGATCCTGAAGGGCCCGAGAAATTTGAACAGAAGAATGTCCTTTATCATTATGATTTTCTCGGAGATCGTCTGATCATCGGCAATTTCTGCGCTTTGGCGACCGGCGTGACCTTCATCATGAACGGGGCCAACCACGACATGACCGGCCTTTCAACCTACCCCTTCGGCGTCATGGGGCATGGATGGGGCGAAGGCTTTGATATTGAAACATTCAAGGCCCAGTCTCGTGGCGATACTGTCGTCGGCCATGATGTATGGATCGGACGCAAGGCCACCATCATGCCCGGCGTTACCGTCGGGTCCGGGGCCATCATCGGGTCAGGCGCTCTGGTGGCCAGCGATGTGCCCCCCTACGCAATCGTCGGCGGCAATCCGGCCAGACCCATCCGCATGCGTTTTGAAGAGGCGACCATAAAGCGGCTTCTGGCCATTGCCTGGTGGAACTGGCCCGTTGAGATGATCAATCGTCACAGGCTCCTCATTCAGGGCGCAGATATCGACGCGTTGGAAGCAGCTTCCAAGGCATTTTCTGGCACCCTAGACACATAGGGGCCTCGCTTTCACGCTTGTTTCTCTGTAAAAGGCAGGCTACCAAGGCCTGCCCTTTTCTAATCAGGAACGCTCAATCATGACCGATCAAGATAACACCGCCGAGACCAACCCCGCTGAAGACACCGAGAGCCTTGTTGCGCTCGTTGGTGACGATGAAGTGGATCCGGCGCTTGCCGAGCGGGCCAGACTGCTTTTCGCCCAAAGCTGGGATTTCATGTGGGGTACGAAATTCTTCCACCAGCTGCCGCCGATCGAAGGCGTCGAGATTGCTTTTGCCGGTCGCTCCAACGTGGGCAAATCCTCTTTGCTCAACGCCATCACCGGTCGCAAAGCCTTGGCGCGCACATCCAACACGCCGGGCCGCACCAAAGAACTCAACTTCTTTCGTCCGGAGAAAGATCCCACTCTGGTGATCTGTGACATGCCCGGCTATGGCTATGCCAAGGCCTCCAAGAAGGAAGTGGCAGCCTGGAACGAGCTTATTCTGGACTATCTGCGCGGGCGCCCGAATTTGCGGCGCGTCTATGTCCTGATCGACAGCCGCCACGGCCTCAAGGCCAATGATACCGAGGTGATGGAAACCCTTGATAAGGCTGCGGTCAACTATCAGGTGGTGCTCACCAAGGTCGACAAGACCAAGCTCAAGGATCTCAGGAAGGTCATCGAAAAGGTACAGCTGGGCCTCAAGAAACGTCCGGCAGCACATCCGGAGATTCTGCTGACTTCCTCTGAAAAGAAGATTGGCATCAAGCGTTTGCGTACTGAAATGCTGCTTTTGTCCGATGGGATGTAAAAGGAGAAGCCGCACATTGTTTCAAAAATTGTGACAAAAGCGGCATAACCCTCCGGATTTCTTGCGTATCCAAACAATAGTCGTTATACAGCGTGGCAGTTACGTCACCCGCCGATACAGAGAAGCGCCATGTCCGACACGTCCAATTCATCAAATAAGCCGGCCAATCGTGCCAAGACCATCTCCGAAGCGCTTCCTTTCATGCAGCGCTATGATGGCCAGACTGTTGTTGTCAAATATGGCGGCCATGCCATGGGTGACGCAGAATTGGGGCAGGCCTTTGCACGCGATATTGTTCTGCTCAAGCAGGCAGGCGTCAAACCGATTGTTGTGCATGGCGGTGGCCCGCAGATCAAATCAATGCTCGAACGTCTCGGCATCGAATCCGAATTTAAAGGCGGTTTGCGCGTGACAGATGCCCACACAGTGGAAGTGGTTGAAATGGTGCTGGCCGGCTCCATCAACAAATCCATTGTCAGCAATATCAATGCAGAAGGGGGCCGCGCCATCGGTTTGTGTGGCAAGGATGGCAACATGGTGCAGGCTGAAAAGCTGACCAGAACCATCCGCGACCCTGATAGCAAGATCGAGGAAATCGTTGATCTGGGCTTTGTGGGTGATCCAAAGAAAGTGGATCGTTCTGTGCTCGACATCGTAGCCAAGGACGCGCTTATTCCGGTGATCGCTCCTGTTGCGCCCGGTGCGGACGGAGCCACCTATAATATTAATGCCGATACCTTTGCCGGTGCTGTGGCTGGAGCGGTTGATTCAAAGCGCCTGCTTTTCTTGACGGATGTGCCCGGTGTTCTTGATAAGGACGGCAAGCTGATCAAGGCGCTCACCATCAAACAGGCTCATGATCTCATTGCCGACGGCACGATTTCCGGCGGCATGATTCCAAAAGTGGAAACGTGCATCGATGCTCTCAACAAAGGCGTCGAAGGCGTGGTCATCCTTGATGGCAAGGTGCCACATGCCGTGCTGCTCGAACTCTTCACGGAAGGTGGAGCGGGAACTTTGATCACCCATTGAGATGTGGTGGCGACGCTCAAAGCTTGGTATATGAAGGGGGAGCCTCGGCTCCCCTTTTTGTTGTCAGAAGCACAAGGCGCGAGACTGCAAAGGCTTGCTCATGTATCTTGCAGGGATTTTTTAATGAGCGAGCGTCATTCATGCAATACATTCATAAGTCATTTCTGCCTGACGATGCTTATCTTACAGCCTGGGCGGTATTAAATAGAGGTCGACGGCCGATGAACAGGCCGTGAGACTAGAAATTCCAATCTGTAAGACCGTTATGATCCTTGCCCGGCTGGATGTGATGCAGTCGCCGTAATCAATGGCTGGTACCGTCCGGCTCGCGGACAAATGGCAGGAATGACCCGAGAGGAAAGACAATCATGATTTTGCAAGAAACCTATACCCTGTCGAACGATGTCAAGATCCCAAAACTCGCACTTGGCACATGGATGATTGAAGATGGTGACGTGGCTGAAGCAGTCAAAACCGCTGTCAAACTAGGCTATCGCCACATCGATACCGCGCAGGCCTATGCCAACGAACGTGGCGTTGGCGAAGGCATCCGCGAATGCGGTGTTGCTCGCGATGAGCTCTTTTTAACAACCAAACTGGATGCATCCCATAAGAACTATGCCGACGCAAAGGCTGCAATTGATGAGTCGCTGGAGACATTGGGTCTGGATTATATCGACCTGATGATCATTCACAGTCCGCAGCCTTGGGGTGATTTTGCCGGTGAAGACCGCTATTTCGAAGGCAATCTGGAAGCATGGCGTGCTCTGGAAGAAGCCTATGAAGCTGGCAAGATTCGCGCGATCGGCGTTTCCAACTTCGAGAAGGCCGATCTGGATAACCTGCTTGATAACGCCAAGATCAAGCCGATGATCAACCAGGTGCTGGCGCATGTGTCCAACACCCCGTTCGAGCTGATCGACTATACCCAGAGCAAGGGTATTCAGGTCGAGGCCTATTCACCTGTGGCGCATGGTAAGATTCTGGACAACGAAAAAATCGGCGAAATGGCCAAGAAATACGGCGTCAGCATTCCGCAGCTCTGCATTCGCTACTGCTTGGAACTTGGCCTTCTGCCTCTGCCGAAAACCGCAAATCCGGATCACATGAAGTCCAACGCTGACGTGAATTTCGAGATTTCCGCAGACGATATGGAAACCCTGAAAAACATTGAGCGTATCAAGGACTATGGCGACGCCAGCATGTTCCCGGTCTTCGGCGGTAAAATGTAAGCCAACGGCTTTCTATCAGATCAAGGAAGGGGCGCTTGCGCCCCTTTATTTTTGGCAATTGGCGCAGAAGAAGGTGGAGCGTCCGCTCTGGGTGATCCGTTCGACTGTGCCACCGCAGCCTTCTTTGGTGCAGGCATCGCCCTCCCGGTCATAGACCTTGAAACGATGCTGGAAATAGCCAAGGCTGCCGTCCGCGCGGGTATGATCACGCAAGGTGGAACCGCCCGCTGCGATGGCTTCGGCGATGGTGGCGCGGATCTCTTCGGTCAGTAATGCAAGCTTTGCCGAAGGCTTCCCTTTCTTGGACACGAGTGTGCCTGCCGCCCGTCTCGGGTCGAGGCCGGATCTGAACAGCGCTTCGCACACATAGATGTTGCCGAGGCCGGCAATGATATGCTGGTCGAGCAGAGCCGATTTTAACGGCGTCTTCTTGCCCATAAATTTTTCTGCCAGATAATCAGCGCTCAGGGCATTGCCCACCGGCTCTACCCCCAACTTGGCAAAATAGGGATGTTCGGCCAGCGAAACGCGGGCGATGAGATCGAAGAAACCAAAGCGGCGCGGGTCATTATAGAGGATCGATGCGCCAGAGGTGAGATGAAGCACCACATGATCATGCTGGGGGCGTTTGCCCCGGGCAAGGTGAAAGCTCTCCTCGGCAATCAGATGCTGTTCCTCCTGGCTGACCACGCGGAAAGACCCGGACATGCCCAGATGCATCACAAGCACCATGCCATCATCCAGATCGGCCAGCAGATATTTGGCACGCCGTCCCAGCCCCACGACCTGACGGCCGGCAAGGCGGTTAGCCAATTGGTCCGGAAAGGGAAATCTGAGATTTTCGCGACGCACTTCGGCCCGCTCAATGGTGGCATTCTCAAGCACCGGCTGCAGGCCGAGTCGCACGGTTTCCACCTCTGGCAATTCTGGCATGATCTAGTCCTGACTGAGCGCTTCCAGTGCGGCAAGCGCAGTATCGATTTCCGCTTTGTTGTTATAATAATGAGGTGCCATACGCAGCAAAACCGGCAGCTTGCGCTCTTCTGCGTCGAGCCGGGTGCTTTCAGGGTTGGAAGCCCCGATCGCAATGCCCTGCTGGCGCAAAAGGGCAACGGTTGGGCGTGGGTCAAGCCCCTCAATCGTAAAGCTGACAATGGCGCATTGTTTCGCTCCGATATCATGCACCTGACCGCCCTTCAATGCCGAAATACGCGCTCTTGCATAATCCGACAATTCTGTAACACGCGCTTCGATGGCTTCCAGACCAATGGCGAGAGCATAGTCACACGCGACCTTGAGGCCAGCCCTGAGGGCGTAACTATTTTCCCAATTCTCGAACCGTCTGGCATCCGCCCGTAAGGCATACTGATCGCGGCTCACCCATGGAGCACCGAAATGATCCAGCATCACGGGTTCCAGAGTTTCAAGCCATTTTTCTTTGATGTAGAGAAATCCGATCCCGCGCGGTCCTCGCAGGAATTTTCGCCCGGTGGCGGAAAGAAAATCGCAATTGAGTGCCTCGACATCCACTGGCATTTGCCCCACGGCCTGACAGGCATCCAGCAAATAAGGCACACCATGCTTTTTGGCAATTGCACCCACGGCGGCGGCAGGATTGACCAGCCCGCCATTGGTCGGCACCCATGTAATGGCAATAAGCGCAGTTTTCTCCGTGATCATGCTTTCCAGTGCGGTGATGTCCAACGCGCCTGTTTCATCGCTCGGCACTATGTCGATTTCGATGCCATCACGCTTCTGCCTTTGCAGGAAGGCCACATAATTGGCCGCATATTCAGCCTGACAGGTGAGGATGCGGTCCCCTGCCTGCAATGGCAATGCATAGAAGGCCTGACACCAGGCCGCCGTGGCATTTTCCAATATGGCGATCTCGCGGGGTTTTGCCCCGATCAGACGTGCAACCGAACTGTATGTCTCATCCAGCATGGTTGCCTCATGGGCGTGGGCTTCATAGCCACCAACTTTGGCTTCAAGATCAAGATAGGCCATCACAGCGTCGACAACCGGCAGCGGAGCGAGTGCCGAGCCGCAGGCCATCAGGTGAATACCATGGGCGAGCCCCGGCGTTTCCTTGCGTATTTTCTCAATATCCATGGAAGGCCCCCTAGAAGAGACAAAAGGAAAAGTCACCCTATCAATGGGACGAAAGCAACACAAGAAAAGCCGTTTGGAAACATGGCATTTAAGAAAAAGATGGGCTATTGTCCGGCGGAAAAGAAATGACAATCGCTCCCCGACAGGGTCGAGCGCAGGACGTGGATCATGGCGGCACAAAACAAAGAACGCACGGAAAAAGTCACGGAAATGGCCACTTCTTTCGGCTTCGAGCAAGTGGGCGAGGGAGAGAAGCAGACGCGGGTTGACGAGGTCTTCCACCATGTTGCCGATCGCTACGATGTGATGAACGATCTGATGAGTGGTGGCATGCACCGTCTCTGGAAGGATGCCTTTGTCGCATGGCTCAATCCACCGCAGGGTGGGCGCGTGCCCTTCAAGTTGCTCGATGTGGCTGGTGGTACCGGAGATATTTCCTTCCGTGTTGTTGAGCGCTCACGCAAGAATGCCCACTGCACCGTGTTTGACATCAATGGTTCCATGCTTGGCGTGGGGAAGGACCGGGCCAAGGAAAATGGCCTCAGCAGCAATCTCGAATTTGTTGAAGGCAACGCAGAAGAGTTACCTTTCGAGGATAACAGCTTCGACGCCTATACCATCGCCTATGGCATCCGCAATGTGCCGCGCATCGACAAGGCACTCAGCGAGGCCTACCGCGTGTTGAAGCGGGGGGGCCGCTTCATGTGCCTTGAATTCTCCAACGTCGACATGCCGCTGCTCGACAAAGCCTATGATCTATTCTCTTTCAACGCCATTCCCGCCATTGGCGATGCCGTCACGGGCGACAGGGAAGGCTATGAATATTTTGTCCAGTCGATCCGCAAGTTCCCCAATAAGGAACGCTTCAAGATGATGGTCGAGGATGCCGGATTCCAGCAGGTAAGTTATCGGAACCTGTCTGGTGGCATCACCGCCATGCATTCGGGCTGGAAGCTCTAGGGATCGGAAAAGACAATTATGATTGGTGCGTCATCTGCTCTGCTTCGCCTTGTGCATACGGGCTATATCCTGGCTCGTGAAGGTGTCTTCTCTATCGTCGAGCCACCGGCAGATCTGCCGACGGCCCCACGCATTGTCTTGGCCTTTCTCAAACTGTTCGAGCGTAAAAATGCCTCTGCCCGCAACAAGGGTGAACGCCTGAGTGCTGCTCTCAACCGGTTGGGGCCATCTTACGTCAAGATGGGTCAGTTTCTGGCAACCCGCCCCGATCTGGTCGGGCCGGAGCTTGCCGAGGCGCTGACCACTTTGCAAGATCGTGTGCCTGCCTTCAGCATGCAGGAAGCGCGCAAGGCGGTGGAAGATGCCTTGGGCAAACCGGTTGAAGCATTGTTTGACAGTTTCTCCGAACCGATTGCTGCCGCCTCTATCGCACAGGTGCACAAGGCCTCCTTCGTGGATGCCAGCGGCGAGCGACAGGATGTGGCCGTCAAGATCCTGCGGCCAAAGATTGCCCAGCGATTTCAGGATGATCTGTCTGGCTTCTATCTGGCTGCCCGTCTGATCGAAGCCGTGCATGCTCCGTCCCGCCGCTTGAAGCCGGTTGGCGTGGTGGACACACTGGCCCAATCCATCCGTCTGGAAATGGATTTCCGCCTAGAAGCGGCCGCCATGAGCGAGATGGCCGAGAATTGCGCCGAAGATGATGACTTCCGTGTGCCGACCATCTATTGGGCCAAGTCCGAAAAGTCCGTTATGACCATGGAATGGATCGACGGAATCAAGCTCAATGATCTGGAAGCTCTGAAGGCCTCCGGCCATGATCTGAGTGCGCTCGGGCGCACCGTGATCCAGTCTTTCCTGCGTCATGCCCTGCGGGATGGCTTTTTCCATGCAGACATGCATCCGGGCAATCTGTTCCTTGGCAGCGATGGCAAGCTGGTGGCCGTTGATTTCGGCATCATGGGGCGGCTTGGCATGAAGGAACAGCGCTTTCTTGCCGAAATTCTCTATGGCTTCATCAAACGCGATTATCGCCGTGTCTCCATGGTTCATTTCGAAGCGGGCTATGTGCCTTCCACGCAGGATGTCGATACCTTTGCTCAGGCCCTACGGTCCATCGGTGAGCCGATTCATGGGCGCGATTCGGCTGAGATTTCCATGGCTGGCCTGTTGCAACAACTGTTTGAATTCACCGAGCTGTTCGGCATGGCAACCCGCACGGAACTGATTCTGCTGCAAAAGACCATGGTCGTGGCTGAAGGGGTTGCGCGCATGCTCGACGACAGCCTTAATCTCTGGAACACCTCTGAGCCAGTGGTCAAAAGCTGGATGGAAAAGAATCTCGGCCCTGTTGCCAAGGCCAAAGAAATGGCCGAAGGCCTGTCGGTGCTGGGCACGCTTTCTGCTCAATTGCCCGAGATGGCGCGGCGTGCCGAACGCCTGTCCAGCAGCTTTGACGAAATGGGCCGTGACGGTCTTCGTCTCGATGCCGAAACGGTGGCTGCCATCGGACAGGCCGAAGCCCGCAAGGGCCGTACAGGCCGCCTTGCACTCTGGGTGATTGCCATCGCCCTTGCTGCCATCGCCATTCGTATTTGGAGTTAGGATAGGAGAGATCATCATGCTTGAAAACAAGCGCGTCCTGCTCGTCATTTCCGGCGGCATAGCCGCCTTCAAGGCGCTGGATATCATCCGCCTTCTTTTGAAAGAGGGCGCCGGTGTCCAGGTCATCATGACCAAAGCGGCGACCGAATTCGTTGCGCCACTGACCATCGCCACGCTCACGGGCAAACCGGTGCTGACCGATCTGTTCGATCTGACGCGAGAGAGCGAGATCGGACATATCGAGTTGTCCCGCGCCGCAGATCTGGTGGTTGTCGCACCTGCCACCGCCAATCTGATTGCCAAGATGGCCAACGGCATCGCTGATGATCTGCCCAGCACCATGCTGCTGGCAACAGACAAGCCGGTGCTCGTCGCTCCGGCCATGAATGTGCGCATGTGGTACCATCCGGCAACCCAGCGAAATCTTGCCACCTTGCAAAAAGACGGCCTGCATTTTGTCGGCCCGGCTGTCGGCATGATGGCCTGCAACGAAGAAGGCCCCGGCCGCCTCAGCGAGCCGGAAGAAATTCTTCTCGCCATAAAGGCCTTGTTGGATGACAGTCCCAAGCCGCTGGCGGGCAAACATGTGCTGATTACCGCTGGCCCGACCCACGAGCCGATTGATCCGGTGCGCTATATCGCCAACCGGTCTTCGGGCAAGCAGGGCTACGCCCTTGCCGCTGCCGCGCGGGATGCTGGCGCACGGGTCACTCTCGTTTCCGGCCCGGTGGCCCTTGAGCCGCCAAGGGGTGTCGAGATCATCAGGGTAGAGACAGCGCGGGAGATGAAAGAGGCGGTGAGCGGCGCATTGCCTGCTGATATCGCAATCATGGCCGCCGCCGTCGCCGATTGGCATGTAGCCAATCAGGGCGCCGAGAAAATCAAGAAGCAGGCTGATGGTAGCTTTCCTGCACTTCAGTTCGAGGAAAATCCCGATATTGCCCGCTTTGTCGGCACTCATCCGGACAAAAGGCCCAAGCTGGTTATCGGCTTTGCCGCCGAAACGCAGGATCTGGAGGCCAACGCAGCCAGGAAGCTCACCAAAAAGGGCGTCGACTGGATTATCGCCAACGACGTGTCCCCTCAGACCGGCATCATGGGCGGCGATCATAACATGATCAAGATTATCCGTTCCGATAGCATCGAGGCGTGGCAGGATATGAGCAAGCAGGATGTTGCCAGCCGCCTTATCGCGCGCCTCAGCGAAGCTCTCGAAGAGAGCATCGAAATCTGAGGGCAGCACGCGCCTTGGTTTGGCACTGCCCTTCTGATCATGCCGCTTAACACAAAGAGACGCATATGAATGATGTGAGATTTAAACGACTGCCGGAAAATCCGGATCTGCCGCTTCCCTCTTATGCGACGCCCGGTGCTGCGGGCATGGACATGCGCGCCTGTTTGCCTGAAGGGCCTGTAACGATCGAACCGGGCCGGATTGCGCTCATTCCGACCGGATTTGCCGTGGAGCTGCCACCGGCAACGGAGATGCAGATCAGACCCCGTTCAGGATTGGCAACCAAGCACGGTCTTCTCGTGCCCAACAGCCCCGGCACGGTGGATGAAGACTATCGCGGTCCCATCAAGATTGCGCTTCTGAATGCAGGGCCGGACGCCTACACCATCAATCATGCAGACCGGATTGCTCAGGCTGTGATTGCCGATGTGCGCCGGCCACGCATCATCGAAGTAACGACCCTGAGCGATACTGAGCGTGGGGCGGGCGGGTTCGGCTCCACCGGCATTAAGGACTAGCCTTAGTGTACCAATAGCGCCATACGGCATCGGCTTGCTGGAATTGGCGCGTAAAAAAGGCCGGGCGGAAGTCCGCTCGGCCACGTATCACATGCATCCTCAGATGCTTAGGACATGATCAGACCGCCATCGATATTGAGGGTCTGCCCCGTGATATAGGATGCATCCTCGCTGGCGAGGAAGGCCACGGCATTGGCGATGTCCTTGCCTTCTCCGGCATATTGCATCGGAATGCCCTGTACCCATTCGGCCATCAGTTCACCGGGGCCATATTCGCCCAGCATGCTGCCCCAGACGCGGTCATTATAGTCCCACATGTCGGTCTTGATGATGCCCGGGCAAATGGCGTTGACATTGATCTTTTCAAGCGCCACTTCCTTGGCAAGGCTCTGGGTAAGACCCATGACGCCAAACTTGGAAGCTGCGTAATGCGGCGTGTAGATAAAGCCTTCACGCGCCTGACCGGAGGCCGTGTTGACCAGCTTGCCACCCTTGCCATGCTTGCGCATGCGCTTGATGGCTTCCTGACAGGCAAGGAAACAGCCGGTGGTGTTGACGGCCAGCGTCTTGGTCCATTCTTCGTAGGAAACATCTTCGATTTTGGAGATGTAAATCACACCCGCATTCTGAATGCCGATATTGATTTCACCAAAGGCTTCTTCGGCGGCATCATAAAGCTTGACGATTTCCTCTGGTTTGGTGACATCACACAAGGCAGGGATCACATTATAGCCTTTGCCGGACAGTTCGGCTGCGGCTTCCTTGACCTGATCTTCAAAGGAAGCGATCACGACATTTGCGCCTTCTTCGGCAAACTTGGTCGCAATTGCGAAACCGATTCCCTTGTTTCCTCCGGTGATCACGGTGGTTTTGCCTTCAAACCGTTTCATTTTATTCTCCCATTGCTTTCTAGCTGCTTGGGCCTGTCTCCTCCAGAAGGCGGCAAGCCGTGAAATTGTCTGTAATCAGAACATCGAGACAACCAGTTTTCAGGGCTCCGTGAATGGCTTCGGTTTTGCTCTCTCCTCCAGCAAGGGCGATGACCCGGTCTACTTTGGCCAGATCCTCAAGAGGCATGCCGATAACGCGTTCATCCAGTGGGGTCTTGATTACCTTTCCGTCACGATCGAAGAAGCGCAGGCTCATATCGCCAACAGCCCCCGCCTCGGTCAGCTCAGCCAACTCGTTGGGGGAGAAAGTGTTGCCGCTTCGTGCCAGCATGGCAGAGGGCTCCGTGGCGCCGATGCCGACGATCGCCAACGTGATCTTGTTGAACAACTCCATTGTTTCCCTGACATAGGGATCTCCCAGAAGCACCAGCTTGGCCTCACGGGACTGGGCAACTCCGGGTGCCGTCAGCAAGCGGGCTTCGGCTCCGGTCAGGCGCGCAAGTCGCGATGTCAGCTGGGTTGCGTGTGTCTGCACTGTCGGATCACCCATACCACCAAGGGTCTGCACCACATATTTGGCAAGGCCTGAACGCATGGGGTGGATATTGTCCACCATGCGCAGGATCGTCTCACTCCAGCTGGACACCCCGATCACTTCGTCCTTTTGAAGGGACACTTCGAGAAAATGCGCAGCCGATTCGCCGATCCTGTCCATGATCGTGCTTTGGCGATCTTCCGACGCCTCCACGACGATGGCTTCAGACAGCCCGTATTTCTGGCGCAGCCCGTCTTCCAGTTCCACGAAGGTACCGGAGGGAGCAACGATTGTTGTTCTTACAATTTCCTCTTCCTGTGCTTTCTTGAGCAATCTCGAAATGGTTGCCTGAGAAATGCGCAAATGCTTTGCTATGTCTGCCTGCCTACGGCCTTCCACATGGTATAGCTGAGCCACACGAGCGATAAGCCGCAGTTCGTTTACTCTTGCCAAAGTGGCATCCTCCAATTCAGGGTTGATCGCGCGCGATACTATCCTGAAAGGTTTCAGATTCAAAGAAGCGTTCGTTCAATGGCCACTTGCCATTTATTAAGCTCTTCCTTGCGTCTGTTACTTGCCATTGTTGGCTGAATCTCCTGCCCATGCTGCCCTAGGGCACTGATGGCATTAAGGTCCGCCCAGAAGCCTGTCGCCAGACCTGCCAGATAGGCCGCCCCCTGCGCTGAAGCCTCAGTGCTTTCGCCCTGTATGACCGAATGATCGATATAGTCAGCAACCATGCCCATGAGGAATGGATTCTGGCTCGGGCCACCGTCCACAAACAGCTTGCCGATGCCATGACCTGAATTGGCCAGAATGATCTTGAAGACATCCTGCACCTGAAAAGCGATGCTTTCTGCTGCGGCGCGTGCCACATGAGCCTTGCCGCTGGCAAAGGAGAGGCCGCACATCAGCCCGCGTGCCGTGGAATTCCAATGGGGTGCACCCAGCCCTACATGGCCCGGAACCAACACAACGCCCTGGGTATCCTCAACTGTCTGGGCCAGATCGAGCAGCTCGGTAACGTCCTTCTGCCCCAAAAGCTCCGCCGTCCAGGGCAGAATGGATGCGCTCACCAATATGTTGCCCTCAAAGGCATAAGTCGGCGTGCCGTTGCGCGCCCATGCGATGGTCGTGGTCACCCCGCGCGGTGGCACGACGAATTCTGGCATGGTGGTCATTACCGATGATCCGGTGCCAAAGGTCACCTTGCCGTCGCCCAATCCATAAGCACCATGCCCGAACAGCGCTGCATGCGAATCGCCAATGGCTGAGGCGATCGGAATACCGTCAGGCAATCCGGGCACGCCGGTCGTATGGGTGAATATGTGCGAGGAATCCTGCACCTCGGGCAATACGGCCTTGGGCACGCCAAACAGGTCGCACAGGGTATCGTCCCAGCGGGTTTCGGAAATGTTGAAAAGTTGGGTTCGTGCCGCATTGGATGCGTCGCACTGGTGCAAGGTGCCACCGGAGAAATTCCAGATCAGCCAGGAATCGACCGTGCCGATGCAGATCTCTTCCGGTGCTTTATCCTTGCCGCAATTGTCCAGCAGCCAGCGCACCTTGGTCGCCGGGAAGAGTGGATCGAGCGGCAGGCCGGTGCGTTTGATAACTTCGTCTTCATGACCAGCCGCCTTCAGGCGCTCGCAAGCGTCCGAGGTGCGACGGCATTGCCATGTAACGACCGGACCCAGAGCCTTGCCGGTTGTCCGGTCCCAGGCGAGAACCGATTCGCGCTGGTTGGATATGCCAATGGCTTCCAACGTAACGTCCGGACCCGCTGCAAGGCAATCGGCAATGGCCTTCAAGGTGCTGGTCCAGATAGTCTCAGCATCTTGTTCAACCCAACCGGACTGGGGATGGTTGATAGGCACAGGGCAGGAGCCCCTAGCAAGAATGTCTCCGGTTTTGGAAACCAGAATTGCCTTGCTGTTTGTCGTGCCTTCGTCAATGGCCAATATTGCCCTTTGCATCGCGTCCTCCTCGGACCCTGCTGCCCGGTTCTCCTCCCGCGCAGGGTCTGTCATGTGAGTCTTGGTTCCCAGAGGGAAACTTAGGCTTTCTTCTTTTTGATCAGCTCTTTGGCACTGGCCGCAAGCCCTTCTGGTGACATCCCGAACTCATCCAGCAGGAAGCTGGCCGTACCGGTTGGTACAAAAATGCCGGGAACGCCGAGCCGTGTCATGGGAACTGGCACAGTCTCCACAACTACTTCGGCAACCGAACTGCCCAGCCCGCCAAAGATGGTGTGCTCCTCACACGTCAAGATTGCGCCAGTCTCGCTGGCTGCCGCGATGATGGCATCGCGATCTATGGGGCGAACGGTCGCCATATTGAGAACGCGAGCGGTAATGCCTTCGGCAGCCAGCAATTCGGCTGCTTTCACGGCGCGCACCGAAAGAATACCATTGGCAATCAGCGTCACATCGCTGCCTTCTTTAAGCGTGACGGCCTTACCGAGCTCGAACTTGTAGTCGGCAGGGAGCAGATCCGGCACACCCTCACGCGACAGGCGCAGGAAGATCGGTCCCGTCGTTTCGGCCGCATAGGCAACCGCTGCGGCGGTTTCAATCGAATCACATGGGGCAACGATCGGCACATTGGGGATGGCGCGCACCCAAGCGAAATCTTCGGTGGAGTGGTGCGTCGGGCCAAGGGGGCCATAAGCCATGCCCGAGCTGATGCCGACCAGCTTCACATTTGTATTGGAATAAGCCACGTCCGCCTTGATCTGCTCAAGGGCCCGTCCGGTCAGGAAGCAGGCAGCGCCGCAAACGAACGGAATCTTGCCACCATTGGCCAGACCGGCGCCAACGCCGATCATATTCTGTTCGGCGATTCCGACATTGACCAGACGCTCTGGATATTTGTCCTTGAAGCCATTCAGCTTGGAAGACCCGACCGAATCGTTGCAAACGGCGACAATCTCCTGATTGGTCGCAGCCATGCCTTCAAGGGTCTGGGTGAAGGCATCCCGGCAGTCGTGGAGTTTTGCTTCTGACAAATTGCTCATGATACGGCCTCCTCCAGCTCGGCCATGGCCTGTTTATATTGGTCTGCGTCAGGAACTTTGTGATGCCAGGCCACATTGTCGGACATGAAGGAAATGCCATTGCCCTTGTTGGTGTGAGCGACGATGCATCTCGGTTTGCCCGGAACCACCTTGCTGGCGTCCAGCGCGGCACAGATTTCTTCCATGTCATTGCCGTTGATTTCCTCGACCGCCCAGCCAAAGGCTTCAAGCTTGGGAGGAAGAGGGGCAATATTGTTGGTGTCTGCGAGGCGAGCGCCCTGTTGCAGGCGGTTGTGGTCGATTATGAGGGTCAGATTGTCCAGTTCGAACTGGGCTGCGGCCATAATGGCTTCCCAGTTGCTACCTTCCTGCATTTCGCCGTCGCCGGTAATCACCACCGTGCGCCATGTATCCCCGCTGAGCTTGGCCGCTTTTGCCATGCCCACTGCGATTGGCAAGCCATGGCCCAGTGGGCCGGTGTTGGTTTCAACACCCGGAACCTTGTTGCGGTTGGGGTGGCCATTAAGGCGCGAATGCGGTTTCAGGAAAGTGGAAATCTCTTCTGGATCGATAAATCCGCGTTTTGAGAGCGTGACATAGAGAGCAAGCGCTGCATGGCCCTTGCTGAGAATGAACCTGTCCCGTTTGGGATCGGTCGGGTTCTTTGGATCTACATTCAGAATGCGGAAATAGAGAGCTGTGAGGAGATCCGTTACCGACATTTCACCGCCGATATGCCCCGCGCCCGCTTCAAAGACAGCCCGCAGATCTCTCTGACGAATGTCATTGGCCATCTTTTTCAGTTCTAAGATATCCATGATTGGCTCCCTGAATAAATATTCTATAATAAATTAAAATGCATTTCAGAATCTGTGTCAAGAATTTTGTTTGGGATGATTGTGCTAAACTTTAGACTAAATAACGATTATCTCTTGTGTTTCTCGTGTTTTTCATTGACATTGAATCCGTGATCAGGTATGAAATTATTATCAACACTGAATATTTATGCAGTTTAAGGAAAATGGGAGGAATTGCTGTCATGATTTCAGTAGCACGGGGGCGTACATCCTCACCGTCTGTCTCAAGCCTGTTTTCTTTAGGTGGGGCAACTGGACCTCTTATCGGACTTCTATTGCTTTGCGCCTTTCTCAGCTTTGCGACGGATTCCTTCTTCACAGCGCGCAATCTTCTGAACGTTCTCGACCAGATCACGGTGCTCGGGATCATGGCCGTGGGCATGACCTTTGTCATTCTTATTGGCGGTATCGATCTGTCCGTTGGTTCAATTCTGGCTCTGTCCATGATGGTCATGGGCTATCTATCCAATGAATTGGGCATGGCGCTGCCATTGGCAATTGTTATTGCCCTGTTTGCGTCAGCCGCAGCCGGAGCGGTGACTGGGTTGCTGATTACGGAATTCAGCGTTCCAGCCTTCATTTCCACGCTTGCAATGATGTCGGTCGCGCGCGGTCTGGCCAATATGATTACAGATGGTCAGCAGATCGTCGGTTTTCCGGGCTGGTTCAACCTGCTGGCAATCATTCGCCATGGCGGCTTTCTGACCGTGACTGTCGGCTTGATGCTGATTGTCTTTGCCGCCGGATGGATCTTCCTGCGCAACACCACGGGCGGTCGCTGCCTTTATGCAATCGGTGGCAATCAGGAAGTGGCGCGTCTGGCCGGTATCAATGTGCGTCTGTCCACCATCCTCGTCTACATCACATCGGCAGTCCTTTCCGGTCTCGCAGGCATCGTACTGGCTGCAAGGCTCGATTCGGTTCAGCCAAGCTCGGGTGTTTCCTACGAGTTGGATACGATTGCTGCCGTGGTTATCGGCGGCGCCAGCCTCAGCGGTGGTACTGGTGGCATCGCCGGAACGGTGATCGGTGTGCTGGTGATTGGTGTCTTGCGCAACGGCCTCAATCTGCTGGGGGTCTCTCCCTTCACGCAGCAGGTGGTTATCGGGGTCGTGATTGCTTTGGCAGTGGCTGCCGAAGTGCTCAAGAAAAAGAAGGGATAGGAATTTGGCATCGTGCCAAAAATGGTGGTGAGCACGGGCCACCACCAGCCGGCGCAAGCCGGAAAATTCCAGACACTTTGTTGTTGGAGGCAGTGTCTGGGTCTTAACGGAGGAGAAATATCAAATGAAACTCAAACATTCCCTGTTTGCAGCCGCTGCTATTGTAGCAACCGCACTGACTCCTTTGAGCAGTTCTGCAGCAGAACTTCAAAAGCTTGGTCTCGCAGTCGCCAACCTTCAGGCCAACTTCTTCAACCAGATCAAAATGTCTGTTGAAGCCTATTCCAAGGAAAAAGGCCTCGACCTGATCATCGTAGACGCCAAGGGCGATAGCGCAACTCAGGTCAGCCAGGTTCAGGATCTGCTCACGCAGGATATCCAGGCTTTGATTTATGTTCCCGCAGGTGCTGCAGCCGCTGCTGTGCCAACCCGTCTGGCTCACGCTCAGGGCGTTCCCGTCATCAATATTGACCGTAACCCTGAAGGCGCTCCGGGCGATACCTTCATCGCTTCCGATTCGGTCGCTTCTGCCAAAGAAATCTGCAACTACGCATTCGAGCAGGTTGGCGGAAAAGGCACCATGCTGATCGTGCATGGCCAGAAAGGCACGACTCCTGAAGTAGACCGCACCAAAGGCTGCATGGAAGCCATGGAAGCCTATCCGGACATTTCCATTGCATCCGAACAGTATAGCCAGATGTGGTCACAGGACGAAGGCTTCCAGATCACCCAGAACATGCTGCAGGCTCACCCTGATGCGACCATCGTTTGGGGACAGGCAGACGCTCTGGCCCTTGGTGCAGCGCAGGCTGTGAAAGTTGCCAATCTGCCACAGGATATCTTCGTCTTCGGCTTTGACGGCGATACCGCTGCGCTTGAAGCTCTGCGTGACGGCGTTTTCGATGCAACCAGCACCCAGCGCACCCAGTATTTCGGTCGTTTGGCCGTGGATAGCGCCATCAAGCTTGTTGCTGGCGAAGAAGTTCCGAAACTGCAGCTGCTGCCAGCAACTCTGACCACAAAGGACAATGTTGGCCCGTTTATCGAAAATCATCCTTGATCGGATCTGACGTCTGATTGTTCGATAATGGCTGGATAAGGGAGGGCCCGAAATGGCTGAGGTCAAATCTCCAATTCTTTCTCTTCGTCAAATCAAGAAGAGTTATGGACCGTTGCAGATTCTTCATGGCATCGATCTTGATATTCATGAAGGAGAAGTGGTTGCGCTGTTGGGAGAAAACGGAGCCGGTAAATCGACGGTGTCCAACATCATCTGCGGAACCATCCGGCCAAGTTCGGGCTCAATGACATGGCGAGGCGCGGATTACGCGCCCGCCAACCCTCGCGAGGCAATCGATTCCGGGCTGGGTCTGATTCATCAGGAGCTGAGATTGCTCCCCCATCTCACGATTGCAGAAAACGTATTTGTGGGGCGCTGGCCCAAATCCCGCGGCCAGGTTGACCGCAAGGCCATGGAGCGCAAGGCGCAGGAACAGCTGGAACGGCTGGGTCTTGATCTGCCTGCAAACCGCAAGGTCGAGGGGCTTTCCACGGCCAATCAACAGCTGGTGGAAATCGCCAAGGCGCTGACCCTCAATGCAAGATTGCTCATTCTGGATGAGCCCACCGCGGCACTTGGCGACGCCGAGACGGAATTGCTGTTCAAGCAGATCGATCGCCTTCGGGCCGACGGCGTTGGTATCATCTATATTTCGCACCGCTTGGAAGAGATCCGGCGCATTGCTGACCGTATTGTGGTTATGCGCGACGGCTCCAAGGTACAGGAATTCGACAAGGGCGATGTGCCCGTCCGCACCATTGTTGAAAGCATGGTGGGACGTGAACTCGGGCGCATGTTCCCGCATTTTCCGCCAGTTGGCGATGAAATCACCTTTGAGGTCAAGGATCTGACATCGGCACTGGATGCGTTCCATGATGTCAGCTTCAAGGTGCATAAAGGCGAAGTGTTCGGCATTGCCGGGCTGGTCGGGGCAGGGCGCACCGAACTGGTTCGCGCCATCACCGGAGCCGATCCCATTTCAGCTGGCAGCATTTATCTCGATGGCGAGGATGTGACCCCGCGCAGTCCGGGGCAGTCCATTCGCAATGGTATCGTTCTGGTGCCAGAAGATCGAAAGTTGCAGGGACTGGTGCTTGAGCACAGCATTTCGGAAAATATCGGCTATGCCAACATGAAGGCCGTTGCGCCCAAAAAATGGGTGAGCAAGAAGGCAATCGACAGTTTTGCCGCTGCCAATATCCATCGCTTCGGAGTGAAGGGGCAGGGGCATCAGAATGCTGATGAGATGTCCGGCGGCAACCAGCAGAAGGTAGTGCTGGCCAAATGGCTGGCGACCGATCCGAAAGTGGTTGTTCTGGATGAGCCGACCCGCGGCATCGATGTGGGGGCCCGTTCGTCCATCTATGACATCATCGTAGAGCTGTCAGCAAAAGGGATCTGCGTGATTGTTGTCAGTTCCGACCTTGAAGAAGTGTTGGGTGTTTCCAACCGGATTCTGGTGATGGCCGAAGGCAGACAAGCTGGAATTCTGGACCGCGCAAATGCAAATGACGTGTCAGTGATGGAACTGGCTACCAGCTAGCTCGTCTGGCAGAGGATTTCCTCGTTCGTATATGGGAGAAAGATATGTCCGAATTTAACTTCAATGCGCCAGCGATGTTTGATCTGGGCGGGCGCGTGGCTCTGGTGACCGGGGCTGGCAGTGGCATTGGACAGCATATTGCCATTGGTCTGGCCCAGTGTGGCGCGGATGTTGCGTGCCTTGACCGCCGTGAAGATGATGGTCTTGCCAAGACGGTCGATGCCATCACGGCCGTCGGCAAAAAGGCAATCGCCATCACCGCTGATGTGACCAACAAGGACTCCCTTGTCGAAGCGGTCGCAAAAACGGAAGCCGAGCTTGGAGATCTGGCCATCGCGGTCAACTCCGCAGGCATCGCCAACGCCAATCCGGCAGAGGAAATGAGCGAAGAGCAGTTCCAGACCCTGATGGACATCAATCTCAAGGGGGTCTTCCTCTCCTGTCAGGCTGAAGCCAACGCAATGCTCAAGCATGGCAAGGGCGCCATCGTCAACATCGCCTCCATGTCTGGCGTAATCGTAAACCGCGGCCTGATGCAGGTGCATTACAATTCCTCCAAGGCAGGCGTCATTCATCTGACCAAGAGCATGGCGATGGAATGGGTCGATGGGGGCCTGCGTGTAAACGCTATCAGTCCGGGTTACACGGCAACGCCAATGAACACGCGCCCCGAAATGGTGCACCAGACCAAGGAATTTGAAGACCAGACGCCAATGCATCGTATGGCCAGCGTGGAAGAAATGGTGGGGCCGACCATCTTTCTTGCCAGTGATGCAGCCTCCTATTGCACAGGTGTGAACCTGCTGGTGGATGGTGGCTTCTGCTGCTGGTGAGTGGTGAAAAACGAGAATTCCGGAACGCTAAGTCCGGATGAGGATTGACTGGCACCTCCCTTGCAATCCTTTCTTGCCTAAGTACCTTCTCCTTCAGCAAGAATAGCTCCAGTCAATTCAAGTGCCTGCTTGCAAAAGCAGGCACTTTTTTATTGGATGCGGAGATGCCAGTCACACCGTACTGGCAAGCAGGAAAGGCCGCTTCATAGAATAATTTTGCCACAGCGCCTGTCCAATATGGGGCTTGGGGTAGCCTGTTGCGTTGCATAATTGAACCTTAGCGAAATTTTTCTATTCTATCGCACAAGTTGGTACAGGATTTCTCGTAGTCCCTCATCGAATTACCTACATTGTGGTAAAGAGATTTAATGCTAGGGATGAACGATCCATACGCTTGCCCCGATCCCGATAGGGGATCTTGCAAGGAAAGAGCGTGCATGACGTTCTAAATGCGAGGAACAAAAATGGCCCACACTCCAAAAACCACTGAAGGCCGCGGCCGGATCTATGATTCCATCATCGACACCATCGGCAACACACCGCTGGTGCGGTTCGACAAGATTGCTGCCAAGCATGGCGTCAAGGCAAACCTGATCGGCAAGCTAGAATTCTTCAACCCGCTTGCAAGCGTCAAGGATCGCATCGGCGTCAATATGATTGAAACCATGGAAGACGATGGCAAGATCGAACCGGGCAAAACCACCCTGATCGAGCCGACATCCGGCAACACCGGCATCGCGCTTGCTTTCACGGCAGCTGCCAAGGGATATCGCCTCATTCTGGTCATGCCGGAAACCATGTCCATCGAGCGCCGCAAGATGTTTGCCTATCTGGGTGCCGAACTGGAGCTGACCGAAGGCCCCAAAGGCATGAAGGGCGCTATTGCGCGCGCAGAAGAGCTGGTCAATGAAATTGACAATGCAGTGATTCCACAGCAGTTCCAGAATGCCGCCAACCCTGAAATTCATCGCAGCACCACCGCCGTTGAAATCTGGAATGACACCAACGGGGAAGTGGACGCTCTGATTTCCGGCGTTGGCACTGGCGGTACCATCACCGGCGTTGGCTCCGAGCTGAAGGCGCGCAAGGCTGATGTTAAGGTGGTCGCGGTTGAACCTTCAGACAGTCCGGTTCTGTCTGGTGGCAAACCGGGCCCACACAAGATTCAGGGCATTGGCGCGGGCTTTGTGCCTGACGTGCTGGATACCAGCCTCATTGACGAAATCATCAAGATTTCCAACGATGACGCATTCGCCTTCTCGCGTGAATTGGCGCGCACCGAGGGTGTGCCAGTCGGTATTTCGTCCGGGGCCGCCTTGGCTGCAGCCATTGAATTGGGCAAACGGGATGAATTTGCCGGTAAAAATATCGTCATCATCATTCCAAGCTTTGCCGAGCGTTATCTGTCCACTGCCTTGTTTGATGGCATTGGAGAATAAGAAAACCGGAAATTGTTCCTGTTCCGAAACATTTTCTGAGTGCATTGGCCGTGGTGGGATCATATTTCCCCACCACGGCTTTTTACTATCTGTGATATGGTTCATGCATCTTTTTGAATCGCAATTGATTTGCATGAGGGACCGTGTGCTTCTGCTTCTTTTGTCCGTAGAGCGAGCACAATCCCTGCAATTGAAATGGAGATGGTGCTTCTGTCTGGAGCGACAGGAAAGCCGCCCATAAAGACCTGAACAGAATGGTGATGGAATGACCCGATTTTCGAACTGTCTCGCCCTATCGCTGCTTGCTGCGTCTGCCGCAGCGCTGGCCGGACCGGCGATGGCAGGAGACGCAGCCGAATTTCGTTCCCATGGTTTCTCTGATGATGAGCGGGGCCGCTATTTTGCCTTTGAGGAATTTGGCGTGGAGAGTGGCCCCCACTATCCCTATTCCAATATCTATATCGTTGATCTGGCGACGGATAAGTGGGTGCCAGACACGCCGGTACGCGTGCGTTTGGAAGAAGAAGGCGAAACCCCCATCGTGGCTCGCGTCAAGGCATTTGAACAAGCCACACCCATTATGCAGCAATATCAGATTTCCAATTCCGGTGTGGTCCTGGCCGCTTCGCCCATCAGTGAGGTGGGAGAAAAAGCCATCATGCGTTTCCAGAAGACATCGCAACCTCTGTTGAGCAACAGCGCGTCTCCCTACACCCTCGAGATCAACACCAAGGATGTACGGGATCTGAACGGGTGCGAAATGGGTGGCGGCACGGTAACCGGTTTTGCGCTGACCCTGACCACGCCCACAGGCGAGACCCGACAGCTGCATGACGAGACGTCGGCTCCACGCTCGCGCGGCTGTCCGCTCGACTATCACCTCTCGGCTGTCTTTGCGCCAACGCGGATGGAAGCGCAGACCCATGCGGTGGCGCTGGTGGGCGTCTTCAGTCAGACCGATGACGGGCAGGATTTGCGCTATATCGCGGTGCCCTTCTCTTTTTGATCTGTCCTCAGGGGAATGAAAGCCACGCCATGCTGAGCAAAGACGAACTGGAACGCTACGCCCGACACATTCTGCTAAGGGATGTGGGCGGTCCGGGCCAGCAAAAGCTGAAAGCAGCCAAGGTGCTAGTGGTCGGGGCTGGAGGGCTTGGCTCGCCTCTTCTGGCCTATCTGGCCGCGGCGGGGGTTGGAACTCTTGGCATCGTGGATGATGACACAGTAGCCCTCTCCAATCTGCAAAGGCAGATCATTCATGATAGTGAAGCGGTTGGCACGTTGAAGGTGGAGAGCGCAGAAACCAGCCTTGCGCGCATCAATCCTCATGTGGTGGTGCAGCCTCATGCCATGCGTCTTGATGCGGCAAACGGCAAGACGCTGCTGCAGTCCTACGACCTGGTGGTCGATGGCACAGACAATTTTGACACACGCTATTTGGTGGCAGAACTATGTGAAGAGGCCTGCAAGCCTCTGATCACGGGTGCGGTGGGCATGTTTGATGGATCGATCACCACGCTGAAACCCTATGAGATGGATGCACAAGGCAGCCTCAACCCGCGTTATCAAGATCTGTTCCCGAACCGGCCTGCGCCGGGCTCCATTCCCGCCTGTTCCGAAGCGGGCATTCTTGGCGCACTGACTGGCGTCATCGGCTCCATGATGGCGCTTGAGATCATCAAGGAGATTGTGGGCCTTGGGGAAGGGCTCGTTGGCCGCCTCATCCTGTATGATGCGCGGGCGAGCCGCTTTGAAACCATCCGCTATCGGCGCCGTAAGGAGTGATAAGGCTTGGTCCTCACACCATGGATGGCAACACCCTGTCCGGTGGCCTGTGCCCATCAATGAAAGCCTTGATATTGATGATCACCTTTTCCCCCATATCCATGCGGCCCTCTTCGGTGGCCGAACCCATGTGAGGCATGAGCACCACGCGCTCCGATCTGGCCAGCTTTGGGTTGATCTTGGGCTCATTCTCGAACACATCAAGCCCGGCACCGGCGATGTCGCCATTCTCGATCAGGCGGGCCAGTGTCTGCTCGTCAATCACCTCGCCACGCGCCGTGTTGACGATATAGGCGTCTTTGTTGACCAGCTTGAGTCGTCGGGCCGAGAGCAGATGATAGGTGGCTGGCGTATGGGGGCAGTGAATCGATATGACATCCATCCGCGCCAGCATCTGGTCAAGACTCTCCCAGTAGGTCGCTTCCAGTTCATATTCCACATCTTCTGAGAGGCGCCGCCGATTGTGATAATGGATCTGCATGCCGAAGGCCTTGGCCCGTCGCGCCACGGCCTGCCCGATGCGCCCCATGCCGATGATGCCCAGCCGCTTGCCCCAGACGCGCTTGCCCAACATCCAAGTGGGAGACCAGCCCGGCCAGTCCTTATGTTCTTTCAAATAGAGCATGCCCTCCGCAAAGCGCCTTGGTACCGCCAGAATGAGCGACATGGCCATGTCGGCTGTGTCTTCGGTCAGAACGCCGGGCGTGTTGGTCACGGTGATGTTGCGGGCATTGGCTGACAGGACATCGATATTGTCGATACCATTGCCGAAATTGGCGATCAGCTTGAGATTTTCTCCCGCCTGCGAGAGAAGATGCGCGTCGATGCGGTCGGTAACCGTTGGCACAAGAATATCGGCATGTTTGACCGCCTCGACCAGTTGCGCCTGACTCATCGGCTTTTCATCTTCCTTCAGACGCGTATCAAACAATTCGCGCATCCGCGTTTCCACAGCAGCTGGGAGTTTGCGGGTAACGACCACAATCGGCTTTTGTCTCGCCATAGGTTTGCCCTAATCCTGCCTCATAGCATCACCCGTTTCCAGCAGCGATATTGGCTAAAACACACAGAGAATTCGTTTTTCTGGCGTTTATCCTTTTCGCTTAAAGAAGCGTATTCAGGTGAATTTCTTCGATTTTCAGCATGCCAACAGCACGCCATTCCGCTTTGTGAAGTCAGGATAGGATCAATTCAGAGTGAATTTGATATCCGTGTCTTCTCAAGGGGCCGTGATAACTTGCAAAAAATCGCAATAAATTCAATCGCAGGCACCCTTTGGAATGCTATAGGGAATGCCCCTGTCATGACCAGTCATCCCATGGTTTGAGATGTGCCGGACTTATGCATGCAGGTCACTCAGGGTTAAAAGATTCTTTATCGCAGTGGTGTAGCTTCGACTCTGTCGAAATGAAGACCGCCAAGTAGGAAAGCAGCGCAGAGGCAAGATGAAAAAGAGACCGTTCATTGCACAATGGATTGCGGCGATATGCTTGATCGCCATCGCTGACCTGCCAGCCCATGCTCAGGGCACCACCATAGGGCCGTCCGGGCTGAAGATTCCCAGGTTTGTCTCTCTCAAGTCTGATCGCGTCAATGTACGGGGTGGTCCATCCACGGACCATAAGGTGAAATGGGTTTTCCGTCGCGCCGGCCTGCCGGTGGAAATCGTGCATGAGTTTGAAAACTGGCGCCAGATTCGCGATTCCGAAGGGGAAGAAGGCTGGGTCTACCATTCCCTTCTTTCCGGGCGACGCACAGCCCTTGTCAGCCCCTGGCAGACTGCAGGCACCTTGGTGGACCTGCTCAGAAACCCGACCGAAGATGCGCCGGTGACGGCCAAGGCTCAGGTTGGCGTGCAGGTGGATATCACAGAGTGTGAAAGAGGCTGGTGTGAAGTCGCCGTGCAGAGCTACAGCGGCTGGCTGAAGGCAAATCTCCTGTGGGGTGTCTATCCCAATGAAGAGATCAACTGAAGTCTCTCACGGGCGTCCATGGCGATCCTCAGGCATCTGCGCGTGACTAGGTGTCTGTCAGCTGATCGCCCGAAGGCATGCCGGCTTCCGGCCCGATGTCTTTCCAGTTAAACAAAAGGCGCTCACCGATTGCTCGGGAGCGCCTTTTTATTTCATTCAGGAAGGGAAAGCCTTAGTCGGCTTTCTTTTCTTCCTGTTTGATTTCTTCGCCGGTTTCCTGATCAACCACTTTCATGGACAGGCGAACCTTGCCGCGATCATCAAAGCCGAGCAGCTTGACGAAGACGCTATCGCCTTCTTTCACAACGTCGGTCACCTTGTTGGTGCGCTGTGGGGTCAGCTGGGAGATATGAACCAGACCATCGCGTGCGCCGAAGAAGTTCACGAAAGCACCAAAGTCAACGGTTTTGACAACCTTGCCTTTGTAGATAACGCCAACTTCAGGTTCAGCTGCAATGGAGTTGATCCAGTTGATCGCTGCGGTGATGGCTGCGCCGTCAGAAGAAGCAACCTTGATGGTGCCGTCGTCGCTGATGTCGACCTTGGCGCCGGTTTTTTCGACGATCTCACGGATGACCTTACCGCCAGAACCGATGACTTCACGGATCTTGTCGACAGGGATCTTCAGGGTTTCGATGCGTGGTGCGAATTCGCCAACTTCAGCGCGTGCTTCGCCCAGAGCCTTGCCCATTTCGCCCAGAATGTGCAGACGACCACCTTTGGCCTGTTCCAGAGCAACCTTCATGATCTCTTCGGTGATACCGTCGATCTTGATGTCCATCTGCAGGGAGGTGATGCCTTCCGAGGTACCGGCAACCTTGAAGTCCATGTCGCCGAGGTGATCTTCGTCACCAAGGATGTCGGAGAGAACGGCAAACTCGTCGCCTTCCTTGATCAGGCCCATTGCGATACCGGCAACAGGAGCCTTCAGAGGAACACCAGCATCCATCAGCGCCAGAGAGGTGCCGCAAACGGTTGCCATGGAAGAGGAACCGTTGGATTCGGTGATGTCGGAAACAACACGCAGGGTGTATGGGAATTCATGATGGGCAGGCAGCATAGGATGCACTGCGCGCCATGCCAGCTTGCCATGACCGATTTCACGACGGCCTGGAGACCCGATGCGGCCAGCTTCACCAACAGAGAACGGAGGGAAGTTGTAATGCAGCAGGAAGGTTTCTTTGTAGGTGCCAGCCAGAGAATCGACGAACTGTTCGTCATCACCGGTGCCAAGGGTCGCAACCACCAGAGCCTGCGTTTCACCACGGGTGAACAGCGCAGAACCATGGGTACGAGGCAGCTTGCCAACTTCGGAAACGATCGGGCGAACGGTCTTCAGATCGCGACCATCGATACGACCACCGGTCTTGATGATCTGGCCACGAACGATCTTGGCTTCGGCCTTTTTGAACAGATCGCCAACGACAACAGCATCAGCTGCATTTTCGTCTTCCGGATTGCAAAGGGTTGCCATGACTTTTTCTTTTGCCGCATCAACAGCAGCATAGCGTTCAGTCTTGGCAGCAATCTTGAAAGCAGCCTGAAGGTCTTCACCAGCGATGTCTTCAACCTTGGCAGCCAGCTCGGAATAATCCGGCATGGAGAATTCGCGAGGCTCTTTGGCTGCTTTTTCAGCAAGGCGGATGATGGCGTCGATAACCGGCTGGAAGCCTGCATGACCGAACATCACGGCCTTCAGCATGGTTTCCTCAGACAGGTTCTGAGCTTCGGATTCAACCATCAGAACGGCATCGTTGGTACCGGCAACAACCAGATCCAGCTTGGAATCTTCCATCGAGTCGATGGCCGGGTTGAGAACGAATTCGTCATTGATGAGACCAACACGGGCACCGCCGATCGGGCCCATGAAAGGAACACCGGAAAGGGTCAGCGCTGCGGAAGCGGCAACCATGGCCAGAATGTCCGGGTCATTGACCATGTCATGGCTGACAACGGTGATGATGACCTGGGTCTCGCATTTGTAACCATCAACGAACAGCGGACGGATCGGACGGTCGATCAGACGAGAGGTGAGGGTTTCTTTTTCGCTTGGACGGCCTTCACGTTTGAAGTAGCCACCCGGAATTTTACCGGCAGCGTAGGTCTTTTCCTGATAGTTGACGGTAAGCGGGAAGAAGTCGAGGCCCGGCTTAGGCTGTTTTGCAGACACAACGGTCGCAAGAACAGAGGTTTCGCCAAGGGAAGCCAGAACTGCGCCGTCAGCCTGACGCGCAATTTGACCGGTTTCCAGAACGAGCTTCTGCCCGCCCCAATCGATTTCTTCACGTTGAATATCGAACATTCAAATGTCCTTTCCTGTATGCCCGGCATATCGGATATATGGGGCATCGATCTAACTCTATTTTGATCACGGGCAAGACAACGAGCGGCTTCAGCACTTGTGGCGCTTGGGCAAAGCGGCTGGCAATCCTGCCTGTGAACGATGGTGAATCAGAAAATCCGATTGCACCAATTTTTAAACCACTCCGGCAGGGTTATGCCAGAGCAACGGGAAGGTTTCCCTTTGGTATTTCGTTTATCGCTCAAGCGCACAACGAAAATGCGTACGATCTGGAAATAACGTCAATCCTTTGAAAAGTAGCATTATCGAAAGGATTGCGGATCGTACAATTTGAAAACGCGGCGACCGGCAGGCCACCGCGTTTATCAGAGAATTAACGACGCAGTCCGAGGCGTTCGATCAGCGACTGGTAACGTGCCACGTCTTTTGCTTTGACATAGTCAAGCAGCTTACGACGCTGGGAAACCAGTTTCAGAAGGCCACGACGGGAGTGGTTGTCTTTCTTGTGAGACTTGAAGTGCTCGGTCAAGTTGACGATCCGCTCGGTAAGAACAGCGACCTGTACCTCTGGGGAACCGGTATCGCCATCTTTGGTGGCATATTCCTTGATCAGCTCTTGCTTGCGTTCAGCAGTAATCGACATCGGTTTCTCCTTTAGTTTTTTGGCTCGGCATCGCTTGAAAAGACAGGCGGATGCTCAGGCAGATTGAAAACGCGCCTAGGCCAGAGTTCTCCTTCGATCACTTCACAAATAGCCACCAGCAATCCTGCATTCATGGCCGCGACGTGACCGTCGATCGGAGCCTCCTGTCCACGCAGCAAAACCGATTGTCCTCGGCGTAATCTTGCTGCGGCATTCCTGTTTATGGCCAGAGCCGGGATGTCGTCCAGCGCGGTCTCAACAGGAAGCAAGGCAGAGGCGAGCCCGGGCTCGCCGGGCGCACTATGGCTCAACTGTTCCAGATCGTCCAGCGAAATAAGCATTTCTTCGGTAAATGGACCTGAAATGAGCCGACGCAGGGCCACAACATGGCCACGCGTTCCAAGATGTCGCCCAATATCCCGTGCCAGAGACCTGACATAGGTGCCCTTGGAACATTCGGCGACAAAAACTGCGGTATCCTCGTCCGGTGCTTCGAGGAGTTCGAGATGATGAATGGTAACCGGGCGGGCGGCAAGTTTGACTTCTTCGCCATCGCGCGCCAGATCATAGGCGCGTTCACCATTCACCTTGATGGCGGAAAAGGCAGGGGGAACCTGCATGATCTCGCCGGAAAAATGCTCAAGGGCTTCTTCGATTTCTTCTTCGGTCGGACGGTGGGCCGAGCTGTCGATCAACTCGCCTTCCGCGTCGTCCGTCGAGGTCTCTTCTCCCCAGCGCACCGTGAATTCATATTCCTTGTAGCCGTCCATGACGAAGGAAACCGTCTTGGTGCCTTCGCCAATGGCGATTGGAAGGCAGCCGGAGGCCAAAGGATCAAGGGTACCGGCATGACCGGCCTTCTTGACATTGAAAATGCGCTTGATAGCGCCGACAGCCTGGGTCGAGGTCATGTTGAGCGGTTTGTCCAGAGCGATCCACCCATGCACGTCGGTCCGGCGCTTGGCGCGGAATTGTTGCTTCTTTTTCTTCTTCGGTTTCGGGGCTTCGCTTGTCTGTTCTTCAGATGCGGAGCCCGCCTGCTGCATATCTTCGCTCATCTCGGCTCCTACTTCTCGTCAATATCGTCTTCAGATGCATCGTCTTCGTGATGCAGATCTCTCTGAACAAGGGGCGAATCGAGCAGCGCATCAATGCGCGAAGCCTCATCGAAGGTTTCGTCATAGCGAAAGCGCAAGTCGGGGGTGTGTTTGAGCGTCAGGTCACGACCCAGACGGCCGCGCAGATATTTCTTGTGGCCATTGAGTGCATCCACGATGGCTTTTTCTTCACCCGGCGCACCAAGCGGCATGACAAAGGCGGTTGCCAGTGTCAGATCCGGGCTCATGCGCACTTCTGGAATGGAAATCACGAACTGCTCCAGAAACGGATCGATGATCTCGCCTCTGGTGAGGCACTCAGATAAGGATTTTCGAACCAGTTCGCCTACGCGCAACTGGCGCTGGGACGGCATGCCGCCGCCCTTGCGAGAACTTCGTCCCATAAGATGTCCTAATTGTTGGAGGCTATGGGCGGGATTGGACCGGCCAAGCCTGAAATCACGTCGGCCATAATGCTTCATGCGTTAGGTATATTAAAAACGGCAAAGGTCAAGGGAAAACCCTCGACCTTTGCCCGATTGCGTTAACAAAAGATCTTTAGAGCGTCCGGGCGACTTCTTCCACACGGAAGCATTCGATCTGGTCGCCAGCGCGCAGATCCTGATAGCCTTCGAAGGCCATACCGCATTCCTGTCCGACACGCACTTCCTTGACTTCGTCCTTGAAGCGCTTGAGGGTCGACAATTTGCCAGTATGGATCACAACATCATCACGCAGCAGACGCACGCCTGTACCACGTTCCACGACACCTTCGGTGACGCGACAGCCAGCAACCTTGCCGACCTTGGTGATGTTGAACACTTCCAGAATTTCCGCATAACCGATGAAGGTTTCGCGAACTTCTGGGCTGAGCATACCGGACATCGCCGCTTTCACATCATCGGTCAAATCGTAGATGATGTTATAGTAGCGGATTTCGACGCCTTTCTGCTCGGCAGCCTGCTTGGCCTGCACGTTTGCACGGACGTTGAAGGCGATGATCGGAGCGCCGGATGCAGCCGCGAGGGTCACATCGGATTCGGTCACACCACCAACACCGGAATGCAGGATCTGTGCAGAAACCTCTTCGTTGCCGATGCCGTCCAATGCGCCGATAATGGCTTCCACTGAGCCTTTCACATCGCCCTTGATGACAAGCGGGAAGGACTGGCTGTCGCCGCTTTCCTTCAGGTTGCTCAGCATCTGTTCCAAAGAACCGCGGTTGGCCTTGGCTGCGGCAAGATCCTTGTTCTTACGGATACGATAATCCGTGATCTCGCGAGCGCGGCCTTCGGTTTCAACAACAGCGAACTGGTCACCAGCGTCAGGAGCGGCATCAAAGCCCAGAATCTCGACCGGTTTGGACGGCTCTGCCTCTTCAACCTTATTGCCTTGATCGTCGATCAGTGCGCGAACCTTACCCCAATGCTCACCGGCAACAACGATGTCACCAACCTTGAGGGTACCATTCTGCACCAGAACCGTTGCCACTGGGCCACGACCTTTGTCGAGCTTGGCTTCAACCACGATCCCATCGGCTTCCCTGTTCGGGTTGGCCTTGAGTTCAAGCAGTTCGGACTGCATCAGGATAGCATCGAGAAGATCTTCCAGATGCAGCTTTTCCTTGGCCGAAACTTCAACTTCGAGAACGTCACCGCCCATGCTTTCAACAAACACACCATGCTGAAGCAACTCATTGCGAACACGGGTCGGATCTGCTGCAGGCAGATCGATCTTGTTCACGGCCACGATAATTGGCACATCAGCGGCCTTGGCGTGGTTGATCGCCTCAATGGTCTGCGGCATGACACCATCGTCTGCTGCAACCACGAGAATGACGATATCGGTCGACTGGGCACCACGGGCACGCATTTCGGTAAAGGCAGCGTGGCCTGGCGTATCAATGAAGGTGATCTTCTGATCATTCTGTGTAACCTGATAGGCACCGATATGCTGGGTGATGCCGCCAGCTTCGCCGCGCACCACATTGGCATGACGAATGGCATCAAGCAGTGAGGTCTTGCCGTGGTCGACGTGACCCATGATGGTCACGACAGACGGACGGGATACCATTTCATCTTCGGCGTCTTTCTTGTCGAACAGACCTTCCTCAACGTCAGATGCGGCAACACGCTTTACGGTATGGCCCAATTCTTCGGCCACCAGCTGTGCGGTGTCTGCATCCAATACATCGACGGTTTTGACCATCATGCCCTGTTTCATCAGGATCTTGATGACGTCGACGGCGCGTTCGGTCATACGCTGGGCCAGTTCCTGCACCGTGATGGTTTCAGGAATAACCACTTCGCGGAAGACCTTTTCACGCGGAGCATCATGCTGAGCACCTTTTTGTTTCTGACGTCGACGGCGCATGGAAGCGAGTGAACGCTCGCGCTGCTCGTCGGCATTAAGCGCGTTGGTCAGCGTCAGTTTGCCACGACGACGCTGGGCGTCAGAACGTGGTTTGGCTGGCGTGGCTGCCCGGGCATTGTCGTCAGGACGTGGCTTCTTGGGTACTGGCTTGAGGGTTTTTGCCCCCGGTTTTGCTTCCACCGAAGCATCCGGAGCAACAAAGCCTTCTCCAGCTGAGGCGCGCGCACCACCGCGTTGCGGACGGTTGATCTTGGCGCCTGGACGGGCACCAGAGCGATCATCATCACCATCGCGACGAGGGCCGCGTGGCTTGGCCGGACGTTTGTCTGCACCTGGCTTGGCATCGCGTGCGGGGCGGTCACCTTGCGGACGATCCCCTCTTGGTGCGCGATCGGCCGGTTTGCCTGCACGTTCCTTGGAGCGGGGCTGAGCATCACCCTTGGCTTCGGCCGGTGCCTTGGCTGGCTTGGTCTCAACTTTTGCCGCTTCAGCAGCTTCGCGAGCCTTACGCTCATCTTCAGCTTTTTTCGCTTCAGCTTCTTCCTTGGCCTTCTGCACTGCAGCGGCCTCTTCTTCGGCTTTGCGTTTGGCTTCTTCTTCAGCTTTGCGTGCAGCTTCAACCTTGCGCTTGGCTTCTTCTTCCTTCTTACGCTGCTCCATTTCGCGCGCGCGAACTTTCGCCGCTTCAAGCGCCTGGAGGCGTTTCGCATTTTCCGAAGACGTCAGATTGCGCTGACCGGTCGCATTGTTGCCACCGTTGCCCTGACCTTGATTATTGCCGTTGCGATTGCGCTGGCGCTGGCCGCGACCACCCGAGCCTTTGCCCTGGTTGGCGCCATTGCCACCATTGCCACCGCCCGAACGGTTATCCGAGCCGCGATTTTGCGGCTGACCGGAAGCGGCGGCTGGCTTGTCTGCAGACTTGGGCGCAGCTTCGCTGGCTGCCGGCTTGCCGCCAGTCGTCTGCTTCGTTTCACCTGGTGCAGTGAACCGCCGCTTTCGTTTTTCAACAACAACGGCCTTCGATCGGCCATGAGAAAAACTCTGGCGTACGGTGCCTTGCCCCACATTTTTGCCCAGAGACAATGTCTTTTTCTCTGACGGGCTATTGTTGTCGCTGCTGTTTTCGTTGCTCATTTCTCGGTCAATACCCTTCACTGCCTCCCTCAGGAGGCCTGTCCAGCGGTTCGGTCGTCCGGACCGCTGTTAGAATCCGGTTCACTTGGTTGCAAGTAGGCTTCCAGCACCGCAACCTGTTTGATGAAGCTCTTGCTCGCCGAACCGGCGATCAAGGCAGCATGTACCACATTTCCGTATCCAAGCGCGTTACTTAACGCCTCAGCGCTGAATCTGCGAACAATGGGCAGTTCGCAGTCGCTGCCATAATGGCGCCGTACGGCCTGGGACAGTTTTTTCTGTCCGTCTTCTGCAGCATCTGCCGCATGTATTAGTCCAATTGCACCCCTTTGCGCAATGGACGTTTCTACCTTTGCAAAGCCGGTCACGATCTGTCCGGCTTTTCGCGTCATGGATAGGGATGATAAACACCCCTTTTCCATCAGCTCTGCGACAAGCTCTGCCAAGCCGTCGCACTTTGGCACTTTCTGTTTGAAACCGCGCGCAAACAGTCCTTTGTCTGCGGCTTGCTTCACCAGATCATGCCTTGCTGTCACCCAGACGCCCCGTCCGGGTAACCGCATTTTCAAGTCTGGAACAACGCTGAGATCAGGAGCCAGCACAAACCGTATCATTCGGTCCTTGGGAAGACTTTCCCGTGTTACCAGACATTGTCTTGTTGTCTGTTCGCTCTTTTGCGGCACGGTTTATCCTCTCAAGGCCGTTTTTGTCAAATCTTGTCGCAAATCGAGACTAATCGGGCGACAGTTCAGACCGGTTTCAGGCCTTTTCTTCTTCTTCCTCAGCGGGTGTTTCCTCTTCTTCTTCAGACGGCTGATCATCGGCGATTGCGCCAGTGGCGTCATCATCAAGATCCAGATCGTCCGTTTCGTCTGCTTCCATCTGCTCATACTCGGCAGCTTCTTCTTCGCTCAGTAGTTCGGAAGGATCAATCCATCCGGCCGCAACGCGGGTCAGCATGACGATGTCTTCGGCTTCCTGACGCGAGATGTCAAAATCGGACAGGGTACCCTTGAAGCGCTTCACTTCACCATTGTGTCGTTCGGTCCAGCCAACCAGATCATCGGTTGCGCAACCGGCTAGATCTTCAATGGTTCTGATGTCGTCGCGACCCAGCGCAACCAGCATCGGCAGGGTGAGACCCGAAATTTCAAGAAGATCGTCGGAAACACCCAGCGCAAGGCGCTCTTCATTCTGTTTCTCCGCTTCGGCTTCCAGATATTCGTTTGCGCGTCTCTGGATCTCCTGAGCGGTTTCTTCATCGAAGCCTTCAATGTCGGAGACTTCGCTTGCATCCACATAGGCCACTTCTTCGATAGAAGTGAAGCCTTCGGAAGCCAGAAGCTGGGCGACGATGTCATCAACGTCAAGCGCCTGCATAAAGAGCTGGGCACGTTCGTTGAATTCTTTCTGACGACGCTCGGATTCTTCTTCCTCGGTCATGATGTCGATGTCCCAACCGGTCAGTTGGGAAGCAAGACGGACATTCTGACCGCGACGGCCAATGGCAAGCGAGAGCTGGTCATTGGGAACAACAACTTCAATCCGCTCGCTATCTTCGTCAAGCACAACCTTGGCCACTTCAGCCGGCTGAAGCGCATTGACGATAAAGGTCGCAGGATCTTCGGACCATGGAATGATATCGATCTTTTCACCCTGCAGCTCATTGACAACGGCCTGAACGCGGGATCCGCGCATACCAACGCAGGCGCCGACCGGATCAATGGAACTGTCACTGGAAACCACAGCAATCTTGGCGCGGGAGCCAGGATCGCGCGCCACAGACTTGATGGTGATTATGCCATCATAGATCTCAGGCACTTCCTGTGCAAACAACTTGGCCATGAACTGTGGATGTGTTCTGGACAAAAAGATCTGCGGGCCGCGCTGTTCACGACGCACATCATAGATGATTGCGCGGATGCGGTCGCCCGGACGGAAGGCTTCACGTGCGATCAGTTCATCGCGACGAACAATGGCTTCGCTGCCGGAAAGATCGACGGTGACATTGCCATATTCAACGCGTTTGACCTGGCCGTTGACGATTTCAAACTGGCGGTCCTTGAATTCTTCATACTGGTGATCCCGCTCGGCTTCGCGCACTTTCTGCACGATGACCTGCTTGGCGGACTGGGCTGAAATGCGCCCGAATTCCAGCGGCGGCAACTGATCGGAGACGATATCGCCGATCTGGGCATCCGGATTTTTGTCCTTGGCGTCAACCAAGGCAATCTGGGTTGCGTAATCTTCGACCTCGTCAACCACTTCCATCAACCGCTCAAGTCGGGTTTCACCGGTGCGTGGGTTGATCGTTGCCTTGATTTCTGTCTCTTGACCATAACGGGAGCGCGCAGCTTTCTGGATCGCGTCCTCCATGGCCCCGATCACGATCATGCGATCAATCGATTTTTCGCGCGCCACAGCATCTGCGATCTGCAAAAGTTCAAGACGGTTTGCACTGATTGCCATCGTCAGTGTCTCCTATTCTTCCCTGTCAGCGTCAGTGGCTTCTTCCACTTCTGCCGGTTCTGCGGGCTGAGCTTTCAGCGCCAGCTCCATGAGTTTATCAGTCATTACAAGCTTCGCATCTGCCAGATCCGAAAGCGGCAGACGTACATTGGGGTCGCTATCCTGCGGTGCGTCGGGCAAAATCAGCTTGAGCTCCTCCCCCTCGACACCATCAAGAATGCCTCTGAACCGGCGGCGACCATCCATGGGAACGGACAGCTCGATCTTGGCGTCATGCCCGCTCCAGGCCACCAGATCGCGCACTCGCACCAGCGGACGATCCACGCCCGGAGAGGAAACTTCAAGATAGTATTCGCTGTCAATCGGATCTTCGACATCAAGCACAGGAGAAAGGGCGCGGGATACAGCCTCGCAGCCCTCAATCGTCATCGTGCCATCGGGGGCCTCGGCCATGATCTGAACGGTACAGCCATGCTGACCGGTGATTCTCACGCGGACCAGATCGTAGCCCAGATCAACAATCACAGGTTCAACGATGCTGGCGATGCGTGCTTCCAGCCCTTTTTCGCCTGTGAGGCGCGGCTCTGTGCCCGCTTTTACTTGACTGCTCTCAACCATAGGGAAAGCCTGTCTCCATTTCTCTTCGTCCATGCAGGCGACAGATGTCACGTGCGAAAGGCGTTTGAACCCAAGGCAACTGCTTTCCGTTATGCGTCTTGTCCCTTGGGAGCTTGCCTGTTTCCAAAGCGTGGAAGCGGGTCAGCATATCGGATAATGATTACCTAATTTACCAGACCCGGCTGCAGAAGGGGAGGCCACCTAACAAAAAAGAGCGGGTCCTTGTCGCGGCCCACTCTAAACAGCTTGTCTAGATTTTGAGAGCTTCATACACCACAAAGACCGTAAAAAGCAAGGGTTTTTACGATCAGCTGCGACATTTCTCTGCTATTTACGACGAAATGTCAGATATTGCGGCCTTCTTCCTTCGCGAAAAGCTTTGGCTTCATAGCGGGTGCGCTCCCAATCCGGCCATGCGATCAACCGGTCTTCAGGAGCGTTGCATTCCTCGCTCAGTGCTGCGCAGCCATCCACATGCTCCAGCGTCCATTCCACATAATCTTCTATGTCCGAGGCAAAACGGAAGATTCCACCCGGTTTCAACACGCGTGCGATGCGATCAAGATTCTGGCTGGAGACAAACCGGCGTTTCCAATGGCGCTTCTTATGCCATGGATCCGGATAAAGCAGAAAAATTCTGTCAAGCGACGCGTCCGGCAACCAATCCAGAATATGGGCCGCATCCTCATCATAGAGGCGGATATTCTCGATTTGCTTCTCATCAATCGCAGCCAGCGCCTTGACGGCCCCGTTGATGAAAGGCTCACAGCCGATCAGGCCCACAGTCGAGTTGTTTATCGCTTGCCGGATGAGATGTTCTCCACCGCCAAAGCCGATCTCCATCCAGATCTCATCCGGCGCATGATCAAATTGCGCCTTGATGTTGTCGATCGGGTGGGTCGGGTTGAGACTGATTTGTGGCAGCAGCTCGTCAATCAGCTTTTGCTGTGCGGGGCTCAGTGGCTTACCCTTGCGCCGCCCGAAGAAACTGGTCGCGATCTGCTTTTCGATCAGGCGGGATTGGGAAGGGCGGAATTGGGGCTTTTCAGAAGAAAATGGGCTCATGGTCTCGGACTGGATGCGATTTATTGAACGGAAAGCAAAAGGCGATGCGCTCATAATAACAGTTCGGCCCACGCGAACCAAACCGCGTTTCGAGCAACGCGATTGTTCGAGCAGGCCAAAACAAGGTCAATCTTGTTTCATGCGAAAGGTACGACTTCTTTAGCCGATTGCCTTGTGCAAGGAGTCGACAATATCGGTTTTTTCCCAAGAAAAACCACCGTCAGCGTCCGGTTCACGGCCAAAATGGCCATAGGCAGCGGTGCGCTCATAGATTGGCTTGTTGAGACCGAGATGGGTGCGGATGCCACGAGGCGTCAGTGGCACAATGTCCCAGAGGGCTTTCTCGATGACGGAATCGCGCACAGAGCCGGTCCCGTAAGTATCGACATAGAGCGAAAGAGGCTCCGATACGCCGATGGCATAGGCCAGCTGGATGGAGCATTTTTCAGCATAACCAGCCGCAACCACATTCTTTGCCAGATAGCGCGAAACATAAGCCGCAGAGCGGTCAACCTTGGTCGGGTCCTTGCCCGAGAAAGCACCACCACCATGGGGCGCAGCGCCACCATAGGTATCAACGATGATCTTGCGGCCCGTAAGGCCTGCATCGCCATCCGGGCCGCCAATAACGAATTTGCCGGTGGGGTTCACATGCCAGATGGTCTTGTTGGTCAGCCACCCTTCCGGCAGAGCTGCCGTAATATAGGGTGTTACGATTTCGCGGATATCGGCAGACGTAAGGCTGCCGTCAAAATGCTGTGTGGAAAGCACCAGTGAGGCCACTTCGACCGGCTTGCCATCGACATAGCGCAAGGTGAGCTGGCTTTTTGCGTCCGGCCCCAAGCGGGTTTCAGTGCCAGCATGGCGGGCTTCGGCGATCAGACGCAGGATCTTGTGTGCATAAAGGATCGGGGCTGGCATCAATTCAGGCGTTTCATTGACGGCATAGCCGAACATGATGCCCTGGTCGCCAGCGCCCTCATCTTTGCCGTCGGCTTCATCAACGCCCTGAGCGATGTCGGCTGACTGCTCGTGTACATAGATGTCGATATCGGCTTTTTCCCAATGGAAACCGTCCTGCTCATAGCCGATCTCCCTGATCACCCGGCGAGCGGCCTTTTCCATGATGTGGCTATCGACTTCAGCAGGTCCCCTGACCTCGCCAGCAAGAACAACCTTGTTGGTTGTAGCCATGGTCTCCACCGCGCAACGCGCGTGCGGGTCGGCCTTGATAAAGGCGTCGACAATTGCGTCGGAGATACGGTCACAGATTTTGTCCGGATGTCCTTCGGATACGGACTCACTGGTAAACAGATATTCTTTGCGGGCCATAGGGAATGTCTTTTTCTGTGATATAAAGGGTTCTGCATGTCGTTATCACATTGAGAAACCTGACGCAATCCAAAGCGAAATTGCCGGTTACTAAATCCTGCACTCTCGCATGGGAAATCATTGAAAGAATGCTCGAAACAAATGTGTGAAAGTTCCATGCCCTGAATGCCAAACAGCCCCCTTCAACGAAGAGGTCTCGCGTTCAGCAGTGTTTTGAAGAATCGCTCTTCCTGACGTTCAGGTTAGAGAGTATCTCCCAAGAAATGCAACTGGTGGGTGGGTAAAGGAATATGGTAAGACAAAAATCCTGAGACGCTTTGAGATGGGTAAAATTACGAATCTGCTTGATAGCGCCCCATGTCTCGCCATCCCTTCCTCTGTATCAAAGAGCAGGTCTTGAAATGAAAAGGCGGCCAGGAACCAGGCTCCCAACCGCCTTTTGCTAGAAAGCAGGAATGCCGCACATGAGTGAAGCAAACCGGAATTAGCTTTCCGCACCCTCTCCGGAGATCTCGCGCACCAGCTCAACGATCTTGCGTCGCACTTTCTGGTCCTTGATCTGTACGAAGGCACGGTTCAATTGAAGGCCTTCTGAAGAGGATAGGAAGTCGATGACATAGTTCTCCGACTTGGATTCGGCGAGGCCCTGAGCTTCTTGGGGGGTACCTGGGGCATCTTCGAAGAAGAAGGAAACCGGAACTTCCAGCACGGTTGCAATATGCTGCAAACGGCTGGCGCCAATCCGGTTGGTCCCTTTTTCGTATTTCTGAATCTGCTGGAATGTAATGCCCAGATGCTCTCCAAGTTTTTCTTGGCTCATAGAAAGCATCATACGACGAAGTCGGACACGACTTCCAACATAGACATCGATTGGGTTCGGTGCTTTTTTACTGGCCATTTGGCTCTCTTTTTTGTTTGACGTGTTGTTCTGTATGACAATTTTTTTGCACGTCGATCTGGTTATCTTGCAGGTTCCGCGGCCCGCGTTTTTCCCGTAAACCGTTTGCGCCTTTGGCTATAGAGAACAGGATTTTACAATAGTGCCGTGTATTAGCGCTATATGTCAATTATTACAATTAGCGGATCTTCGATTTTCTCGTTTTGATTAATGTAAGACCACCGGTCAGCAACCATAAGAAAAGAAAGAGGCTATCACCGAAGCGGCTGTAGAGGGTCGAAGACAGCCTCGCCGGGACGATTCCCTGAACCAAGCCGTCGGTGCCAAGATCTTGTTTTGCAACCAGTCTGCCGAAGGGATCAATGACCGCTGAAATACCTGTATTTGCGGAACGAATGACCGGTAGGCCGGTTTCAACGGCTCGCATCTGGGCCAAATGCAGATGTTGCCAAGGCCCCGCCGTCAGACCAAACCACGCATCGTTGGTGACATTCACGATCATGTTTGCACCTGTCGGATAGGAAAGAATTTCGCTTGGAAATGCTATTTCATAGCAAATCAGGGGTAGAATTTTTCCCAGATTATCGCCCCCCAGCAGTTTTCTTTTCGTGCCAGACGAAAAACCTGAAAGTTGCGCGGCCAGGTGTTTAAGCCCGATGGCACGCAACCAACGCTCTTTGGGCAAATATTCGCCGAACGGGACAAGGTGCATCTTGTCATAGGAGGCCGTGATGGTTCCGTCGCCGGAGAGCTGATAGATGGAATTGTAAACTTGTTCGCTATTGGTAAAATTTACCTCTCTTCTGAGAGCGCCGGTCAGTAATGTGGCCTTGTCCGGCAGAGCGTCGGCTATCGCTGCCAGCCCGGCAGGTTGCTCGATCAAATAGAAAGGAATGGCTGTTTCTGGCCAGACAAAAAGGTCGACTTTTTCAACAGGATACCCGTCGCGATCCAAAGTCGTTAAGGCAAGAAGCCGGTTGAAAATCCAGGAACGATTCTCCAGTTTCCATTTTTCCCGCTGCAGAATATTTGGTTGGATGATGCGTACTGTAACAGGAGCGTCCGGCCTGGGAAGGGGCTGAGCCAATCGATAGAAGCCGAATGCCCCTTGGCCTACAAACAAAAGCACGGCTATGGAGGCCAGCCAGTAACCGGTTTTGCGTGAAGTGGCTTCGGTGAAGAAGAAGACCGGCAGGGCGAAGATGATGGGGGCAATCAACCCCATGCTTTGGGGGCCGAAGAGCGAGAGCGCCTGCATCATGACTGTCGTGGATGTCAGGGCCTGCCCAAGACCGCCCCATGGCAAGCCGGTAAAAATCGTGCCACGCAGCCATTCCAGCGCCGCCCAGACAAGAGCCAACCAGATGACCCGCATGGGGGATGATGACCACAGCGGTGCAACAAGACCACAGGCGGCAGCCCAGAAGAGGGCAAGTCCGGCAGCAAAGAAAAACAGGGCAAAGGGCATCAGGACTGCAAATTTGTCTGCTTCCACCAAGAAAGCCGCACCAATCCAATAAAAGGTACAAAGAAAGAAGCCCAGTCCGAAAACCCAGCCCACAAGGGCCATGGAACGAGCAGCCTTTTTTGCTCCTTTGCCCAGCGAGGCAGAATCCAGCAGCCAGATAAAAACGGGAACACAGAGCCAAAGCAGCGGGAACCAGCTAACAGGCGCTTGCGCCAAGCTCGCCAGGCATCCTGCAAGGAAAGCGACCAGCAGACGTCGCCAACCATCCAGCAAAACAAGATTGGAAATGAGAAACGCCATGAAAATGGGCCGTTTGACAAAGAATCACAAAATAGTTGGCCCATTGGTATAGGAGTCGGTGGCCTCATTCAAAGCAATAATGTGCCCACAGGCGCGAAAATGCGTAAGATTGCGACCCGAGAGTTTCTCAATACGGCTCGGACCTCAGGCGCACATGGATGGATTCTTGATCAATTTGAGGGCCTTGGCCTTTTCAGCTATGTCGTCCAGTGCTGGCTGCGACATCTCGAATCCCGGTTCTGCGGCCAGATCGCGCGGACGCCCCAGATAGTAGCCTTGTGCTTCTTGACAGCCTGCCACGCGCAGCATCTCGAGCGTTTCCTTGTCTTCAATGCCTTCGGCCAGCACTTCGATGTCAAGGCTGCGACCAATGCCGATCATGGCGGAAATGATGGCCATGTTGCCGTGGCTATTGGTCAAATCGCGCACGAAGGAGCGGTCGATCTTGATCTTGTCAATCGGGAAGGATGACAGATAGCTCAAGGAAGAATAGCCGGTTCCGAAATCATCCAGAGCAATGGTGATCCCCATGGTGCGCAATTGCTTGAGGGTCTCGATGGTCCTCTGGCTGCTTTGAATGAACAGGCTTTCGGTAACCTCCAGCTCCAGTCTGTGGGCTGGCAAGCCGGTTTCCTTGAGAATACTCTCCACCATAGGCACCAAGTCGATCTTCTTGAACTGGATAGGAGACAGATTGACAGCAACCCGCAGGGGCTGGGTCCATTGAGCGGCTGTTGTGCAGGCCTCCCGCAGGGCAAATTCAGAGAGCGGCAGGATCAGGCCATTGCGCTCGGCGATCTGAATGAAAGTGCCCGGAGAAATCCAGCCGCGCACAGGATGATCCCAGCGCATCAGGGCTTCAAAGCCGGTCTGCTTGCCGCTCACAATGCTGAATTGCGGCTGGAAGTGAAGCTTGAATTCGCCCAGAGCGATCGACTTGCCCATCTCCTGCGACAATTCATGGTCCATGTGAGCACGCACGTCCTGCCGCTGCTCAAAGCAGCAAATCTGATTGCGTCCTTCCTGTTTTGCACGCAGCAAGGCCAGTTTGGCCTGCTGTAACAGCACGCTGACCCTATAGCCATGATGAGGAAACTGGATGTAGCCGCCGGAAACCGTGATTTCGATCGGGCGACCATTGAAGCGATAGGGCTGCTTGAGATAGGAGTGCAAAATCTGGATGCGTTGCTCGAAGGTCGCGCTGGTTCCCAATTGATCGATAATGATGGCAAATTCATTGCCGGACAGACGGGCAACCATCGCCTTGTTCTGCTGAAAGTGGGAAAGGCGCTGCGCAAATTCTTGCAACAGCAAATCTCCGTTTTCGGTGCCCAGTATGGTGTCTAGTTCTTTGAACCGGTCAATATCTATGAGAAGCAGTGCGAAAGGCGTGTTCTGATGCTCAGCAGATTTAAGGCGCTGATAGACCGAAGACAGAAAGAGCTGTCGGTTGGAAAGCCCCGTCAGATTGTCCCGGGATTTAAGCTCCTCGATCATGCCACGCAGCGTTTCGCGTCTGAGCTTCTGCTTGCCATTGAGAAACAGGAAATAGTAGCCAATCAGGAAGGTTAGCGTCAAAATGGGAAGCTGCCGTACGAATGGGCTGGTATGATGAGACAAAACCAGTGCCAGGACCAGCAAGCCCAAAAGCACAAAGAATTTACGAGGTGCCCCTAAATCGGAGTCGATCAGTTTATATTTGGTCGACGGGTCTTGCATCAAACTGCTCTTTTTAGCCAAGCCTGACTTGAACACTACAGTATATTTCTGAAGAAAATCGGAACTTTGATGGTTAATAAAAAATTCCTCTAAATACCATCTTACGTAATCTGGGTGACACAAATAGAAGTCTGGAATTCATAGAATTTTATAATAGAAAGGAGGGATTTCCGCGTAGAAAGCCCACAGAACTCTGTAGATAGACTTGCCGCTGCTCTTGTGGTGGTGTGAAGGTCCGGAGTGCGGAAACCCTTCTGTAAAATAGGGAAGAAAACGCCACAGAGGTTCAAAACCAGAGCGCGATCGCGTCAGGCCACCTCGGCATTTGGCAACAAAGGTGTCGGCGTTCTCTGCTCTGGTTCTGCTTCGATATCTCTTGGCTCTCCAAGCAAGAAGCCCTGAGCCTGATCCACACCGGCAAGCCGCAGGATTTCATAAGCTTGCTTGTCTTCGATTCCCTCGGCGGTAATTTGCATGTTCAGGCTTTTGCCCATCCCGATGACAGCAGAAATGATGGCCATTGAGCTGTCGTCGGTGGCGAGATTCTGTACAAAGGAGCGATCAATCTTGATTTTATCGAAAGGAAAGCTGGTCAGGTAGGCCAAGGAAGAATAGCCCGTGCCGAAATCATCCAATGCAATGGAAATACCGCGCCGTTGCAAAAGCAGAAGGTCGGCGGACACTTCATCATTGATGTCGATAAACAGGCTCTCGGTAACTTCCAACTCCAGCCGTCGCGGGTCCAGCCCGGTTTCAAGTAAAATGCCGGTTACCAGTTCTGAAATGGTGCATTGGCGCATCTGGATAGGGGATAGATTGACGGCCACCTTGAGAGGCGTTTTCCATTGGCTGGCCACTTGACAAGCCTTGCGTAGAACAAATTCCGAAATCGGAACAATCAGGCCATTTTGCTCTGCAATGGGGATGAAAATATTGGGTGAAATCAGTCCGCGGTCTTTGTGGTCCCAGCGTACAAGGGCCTCGAAGCCAGTCTGTTTGCCGGTTGCAAAGCTGAATTGCGGTTGGAAATAGAGAACAAATTCACCCTCCTGCAAGGCCCGATCCATGTCCTGAGACAGGAAATGGTAATCCATCATTTTGGAGTCGGCGACTTCGTCATAGCAGCATACTCTGTTATGGCCTTCCTTTTTGGCGCGCTGAAGAGCGAAATAGGCATTCTGGTTCAGTCCTTCGGGGTCTTTGCCATCTTCTGGAAACAGGGTAGTGCCCATGGAAACGGTCATGTCGATTGATTGTTTGTGGCTTAGATAGGGCTTGTAGAGCGTTTCAAAGATGTTACGCACCTTGGTTTTCAGGCTGTCGCTGCTGCCATTATAGGGCACGATGAGGGCGAACTCATCGCCACCAATGCGGGCTGCGTCGGCATCGGTTTCCGCCAATTGCGCAAGGCGGGTTGCAAACTGTTGTAAAAGCTGATCGGCAGAGCTGTAACCCAGAAAGGCATTCAACTCTTTGAACCGGTCAATATCAAGGAGCAGAAGAATGAAGGCTTGGCTTTTGTCATTCTCTGCACGATTGGCCAGATGGCGCTGAAATGCCTCGCGATTGGCCAACCCTGTCAATTTGTCTTTGGCAACCAGACTATCCATCGCCTCCACAGTGGCCACGCGGGAGCTGTTAAGCTGAATCAGGACGATGCACGAAAGCATAGAAATAAATGCAATCGTCGCAAGTTGAATCATGGACCGGGTTTCCGGATCCTGATTATCAAAAATAATGGAAACAGTTAAAGCGCAAATAAAGTTGGCAACCATCAAGATGGCAAGGGCTGCTATTTCTTTGCTGAACAGACGATCATATTTGCCAAAAAAACCGATCATAAGAGCTCCAGAACACGAGTTGCCTGAAATTATATATCAAACAAACTAATTCATGCCTAACGCCTATAGTAAATATCGCTTTATTCTTAGAATAGATGCGGATCCGGTGATAACTACTCTTTAGTAGGAGCGGAAACGAAAGTTATAAATAATTCACATCCATCAAGATAAAGAAAAAGAGGGCAGCGCCCTCTTTTTAATAGTTTTCGTTGTCTTCGCCGTTAAGCTATTGGTAAATCAAGATTTGTCGATCTTGTCCAATTTTGCCAGCGTTTCCACCGTTGGCATGGATATGCAACTGTAGCCCGAATCGACGAATTGCACTTGGCCGGTCACCTTTTTGGAAAGATCCGAAAGCAGGTAGAGCGCCGCACCGCCAACATCCTCGATTGTGCAGACATCACGCATCGGGCTGTTGTCGCGTTGATAGCTATACATCTGGCGTGCGTCAGCGATGCCGTTGCCTGCCAATGTACGCACGGGACCGGCGGAAATCGCATTCACACGAATGCCTGACGGTCCGAAATCATTGGCCAGATAGCGTACTGAGGCTTCAAGTCCGGCCTTGGCGACACCCATGACATTATAGTTGGGCATGACGCGGGTGGAGCCGGCGTAGGTCAACGTGAGCATAGACCCGCCATCACTCATGAGATCCGCAGCACGTTTGGCCGCTTCCGTGAAGGAAAAACAGGAAATAACCATCGTGCGGGAAAAGTTTTCCCGGGATGTATCCGCATACCGACCGCGCAGCTCGCTCTTGTCTGAGAAACCGATGGCATGCACGATGAAGTCGATTTTGCCCCATTTCTCTTTCAAGGCTGCAAAGACAGCATCAACAGAATCCAGATCTTCCACATCGCATGGCATGACAAAATCGGAATCGACTGATGCTGCAAGTGGCTTCACCCGCTTGCCCAATGCTTCACCCTGATAGGTGAAGGCAAGCTCGGCACCCTGATCATGTAGCGCCTGAGAGATACCCCAGGCGATTGAGCTTGCATTCGCAACGCCCATGATCAGGCCGCGTTTTCCTTCCATTAGACCGTTCATATGTTGGCAGCCCTTATCCGTTATAGCGCTGGAAAATCAGCGTAGCGTTGGTGCCGCCGAAGCCGAAGCTGTTGGAAAGAGCAACATCAATCGGTTTTTCGATCCGTTCACGCACGATATTCATGTCTGCAAATTCAGGATCAAGCTCGGTGATGTGAGCGGATTCGCCAACGAAACCGGCCTGCATCATGAGCAGGGAGTAGATTGATTCCTGAACGCCAGCAGCACCCAGAGAGTGACCGGTCAGTGATTTGGTCGAAGCGATGTAAGGCTGATCGCCATCGAAGACTTCGCGGATTGCGCCAATTTCTGCGGTATCACCCACGACGGTGGATGTACCATGGCAGTTGATATATTCGACCTTGTTGTCAACGGTGGACATGGCCAGACGCATACAGCGTTTTGCGCCTTCGCCACTCGGAGCAACCATGTCGTAGCCATCAGAGGTGGCACCATAGCCAACGATTTCGGCATAGATCTTGGCGCCGCGAGCCTTGGCATGCTCTAGTTCTTCAACGACCAATACGCCAGCACCACCGGCAATGGCAAAGCCGTCACGGCTTACGTCATAGGCGCGCGAAGCGGTTTCCGGCGTGTCGTTATATTTGGATGTCATGGCACCCATGGCGTCGAACAGGTTGGACATGCTCCAGTCCAGATCTTCATGGCCACCGGCAAAGATGATGTCCTGCTTGCCCATCTGGATCAGCTCGTAGGCATTGCCGATGCAATGGGCCGAGGTGGAACAGGCCGAAGAGATGGAATAGTTGACGCCATGGATCTTGAACCAGGTTGCCAGCGTTGCAGACGCGGTCGAGGACATGGCCTTTGGAACCGCGAATGGCCCGATGCGCTTTGGAGAGCCGTTTTTGCGGGTAATGTCCGCAGCCTGCACAACAGTCTGTGTGGACGGTCCGCCAGAGCCCATGATGATGCCGGTGCGCTCGTTGGTGATATCACCTTCTTCCAGACCGGAATCCGCAATGGCCTGTTTCATAGCCACATGGTTCCATTCGCCCCCTTTGGAAAGGAAGCGCTTGGCGCGGCGATCAACCAGATCGGTCGTATCAATATCCGGGGCGCCCCAGACCTGACAACGGAATCCGTGGTCGGCAAAATCCTGCGAGAAGGAAATACCAGATTTAGCATCACGCAAGGATGCGGTGACGGCTTCGGCATCGTTGCCGATGGAGGAAACAATACCCAAGCCGGAAATGACTACACGTCTCATAATCGGGGCCTCACTGTAATTGTCGGGGCTCTATTTGCCTGATCATAGCGCAGCGAAGCATATTGCCAGCGATATGATCGAATTAGTCTCTTGATAGGTGTTCTTTTCAGAAGCTGCAACATCTCTCAAAGACCTTATTCTCTAAAGATCCCTGAAATAACCAATCTTCAGTGCTCAATGAGCCGGAAAAGTGGCATGGAGAAGGTCAAGCAGACGTTTCTGCCTTTCTTGCCACAGTTGCCAGCCCAGAGCATGTGCCTATTGGCTAAGGGCGCTGCTTAGGAGTCTTTAAAGGCTCCGACGCGCAAATCTTTTGCCACGAACACGATATTATCGTCTGCTTTGACCCAGCCGTCACCGATGCTGAGATTGAGACGGCCCTTCATCACGCGCTTGAAGTCGACACCATAGGTCACGGTTTTGATGTCGGGCGTGATCATGCCTGAGAATTTGATTTCACCGACAGAGATGGCGCGGCCCTTGCCTTCAAGGCCCAACCAACCCAGATAGAAGCCGGTCATCTGCCAAAGAGCGTCCAGACCAAGGCAGCCTGGCATCACTGGGTCTCCGGCGAAATGGCAATCGAAGAACCACCGCTCGGGATTGATATCATATTCCGCGCGGATCATGCCTTTGTTATGCTCACCACCTTCTTCGGAAATATGGGTAATCCGATCCAGCATCAGCATCGGCGGCAACGGCAATTGCGGATTGCCAGGGCCGAACATCTCTCCGCGGCTGCAGGTCAGAATCTCTTCATAGGTGTAGCTGGATTGGCGCTGTTCCATACGGTTTCCACTCTTATCCTTCTATGTTTCACCCGCTTGGCTGGGTGATACAGTCTATACTTGCAGAATCTGAACAACAAATCCAATTAATTGAATTTGGTTGACCGATCCTTCTTTGTGCCTACTTTGCCAAATTGAATGCAAGCCTGCTTTTCGTGCTAAGCTTATAGCCTTTTATCTGCGCAAGCACTAGGCGTGCAAACGATTAAGTTCACATTTCAAAGCCTCTTCCAGACCGATCAGGATCAAGGGAGTTCACCGCAAAAATCGGGGTCTGAATCATACCTTTTCATTTAGAATGTCGCGCCTGCGCTTTCAAGACGTCTTCTGAGCGCATGCGACCGCTATCAAGGGCACGTGAAGCGTCTTGAGACCACACAAGCTAACAGACATTCGAATATTCATAAAACGAATGGAAATGTTAAAAAACCTTAGCCAATATGCTATGATTGCTATGCGATTTTCCTTAGTTGCCTTGCCCAGGAGCGCAAAAAGAATTATATCAGTCAAGATGCGATCTGATTGTTTGGAAGACCGCCGGGGGCACTGGGTTTAGCCAAGGATAGGAATCTGAAGATCGATAGTCAGATGTAACGGATATCAAGGACCAATGACATGACCTCACAGCTGCAAAAATTCGATAAGCGATCTGCTCGGGATATGCTTGTGGGGGCAGGCCTGCGCCCGACGCGTCAGAGACTGTCACTTGCGGAGCTTTTGTTTGCCAAAGGGGATCGACATGTTTCGGCCGAGCGCCTGCATGAAGAAGCCGAAAAGGTCAATGTCTCCGTCTCTCTGGCAACGGTCTATAATACCTTGCATCAGTTCACTGAAGCCGGGCTCCTGCGGGAAGTTGCCGTGGAGGGAACGAAAACCTATTTCGATACGAATGTGTCCGACCACTACCATTTCTATATGGAAGAAGAGGGCAAGGTTGTCGATATCCCGGGTGGACTGCACGTATCCGAGCTGCCTGAAGTTCCTGACGACATGGAAATCACGCGTGTTGATGTTGTGGTTCGCCTGCGTCAGAAGCAGAACTAGGCCACAAGCTTTCTGGAAAATCCTAGTTGACAGAGTCGCTTGGCACCATCGGGTGTGCAAGCTCAAATGTGCGTGCATGCATGAACTGTGTTTGCTCACGCGGGCACATAGCAGGGACCCTATGACCATTTATCCATGATCAATTTGTCCTTGCGGCAGTTTGCCTCAGTTGTTGGTGCTCAGGATCGCAGGCTGAATGCCGCACCTATTCTGCTGCGGCATCATTTCTGTGCTCGGCCGGCTGCCCGTCTTCCTCTGCGTCCGACGGCTTGTGCAAGGAGAATGCACGCTTAAATGGCTTCTTGATCGGTTTGAGGCGGATTTTTACCCGCCTGATGCGCCGACGATCCGCCTCCATGATCTCGAATTCGAGCCCTTCCTTGACGGTAATAAGCTCGCCACGCACCGGAATGCGGCCAATCAGGGTAAAGATGAAACCGCCAAGCGTGTCGACATCTTCCATGGACTCATCATCCTGAGGCAAATCCATCCCGATCGCTTCGATGACATCGTCCAGTTCGGCTTTTGCATCGGCAATGAAGAGGTTGGGACCAGCACCGGCAATGAAGATCTCATCTTCATCATCATGCTCGTCTTCAATATCGCCGACCACAGTTTCGACAATATCTTCCAGAGACACCAACCCATCGGTGCCGCCATACTCATCTATGACAAGAGCCATCTGTGTGCGTGCAGCCCGCATGGTGGCCATCAGGTCTATCGCCTGCATAGACGGCGGCACAAACAGCACATCGCGAATAACGCCAAGATCCTTGAGCGGACGATCCAGATTGATGTTGCTCAGGGTGCGAGGCAGATTGGCTAGTGACATTTCGCCATCCGAGGCAAAATGAACACTCGTCAGCGAGCCTTCCATAGAATCAAGGGCAGGGCTTTCTGAGGGTTCTGGAATACAACATTCCTTCGTCAGAAGAGAGAGAACATCCTTGATATGAACCATGCCCACCGGATCATCGAGGGTCTCCCGATAGACCGGCAAACGCGAGTGGCCGACATCCTGATAGACGGCAAGCAACGTGCCCAAAGAAATCTCGTCCTCGATGGCATCAATATCCGCACGCGGAATCATGACGTCGCTAACCCGCATTTCTCTTAGTTCGAGAATGTTGCGCAGCATTGCCTTTTCTTCGGCGGAGAAGGTTTGGTCATTGCTGTTTTCGTCTGCGAGGGCGCCCTCCATCTGCGAGCGCAGCGAGGGATTGGTCAAGCCTGACATCCAGCCTTTGATCAAACTGGTGAACCAGTTCGATTTCGGTTGGTGTGGTTCAGCGTCGCCATTGTCGACCTGAGCGTCACTTTCTGGCCTGTCGGCCTTGGATGACGGCGAAGATAAAGAAGGGTCGGGGTCGTTCATTCTCGTTCCGGCGCAGAGTGCTTGGCTGCGCTATCAATCCTGTTCCAAAATGCGGACTGTCGGGCATTCTGCCTGATCAGTCCAGACTTTCCAAAGGCACTGTGCCTTCATAGGGGTTGGGCAAATCCAACTGGGCCAGAATGGCGACTTCGACGCTTTCCATCTTGTCAGCTTCATCCGGCTCTATGTGATCATAGCCCAGGAGATGTAAAAAACCATGTAAACACAAATGTGTTAAATGATCACGGATTTCAACCCCCAATTCTTCGGATTCTCGCTCTACGGTTTCATAAGCGAAAACAATGTCGCCAAGCATCGGGCCAAAGGGGTCTGCCTCTTCATCAATGGGAAAGGACAAAACGTTGGTGGCCTTGTCCTTGCCTCTGTGATCGGCATTGAGTGTGCGAATGGCCGCATCGTCGGTAAAGACCAGAGACAGCTCGCATTCCGGCAGGAAGGCAATGCCTTCCTCCTTGGTGACATAGGCAAGGCCTGCCGCAAGCGCGAGATCAATCACGGCTTCCAGATCTTCAAGGCTCTGCCAGAGATCGGATTCAATCAGCAAATCCCTATCAAGGTCTGGCAAGGAAGCAGACAATTGGCTCATTCCTCAGCCTCGTCATAGATCTCTTCGGGAGCCGCCGGATTGTAATCGGCAGCTGTCAAATGCTCCTCGACTTCGCGCTTGTGAAAGCGCTCACGCCCCAGCACCTGACGCGCCTTGGCGCGTCTGCGGGCATCCTCGTCATAGGCATTGACGATGCGGGCGACCAGCTCATGACGCACCACATCCTGTGCCGTGAATTGTACACGCACGATCGAGGGAATATCCGCCAGCAGTTCCATGGCTTGCACGAGACCGGACTGTTCGCCGCTTGGCAAGTCGATCTGGCTTGGATCACCAGTGATGATCATCTTGGAATTTTCACCAAGGCGCGTGAGGAACATCTTCATCTGCATGGATGTCGTGTTCTGCGCCTCGTCCAGAATGACCACCGCATTGGAAAGCGTCCGCCCGCGCATGAAGGCAAGTGGGGCGATTTCGATGATCTTGGCTTCGATTTCCCGTTCGACCTTGTCCGCAGGCATCATGTCATAAAGCGCATCATAAAGCGGACGCAGATAGGGATCGACCTTTTCCTTCATGTCACCGGGCAGGAAGCCCAGACGTTCGCCCGCTTCCACGGCCGGACGGGAAAGAATGATCCGCTCCACCACGCCGCGCTCCAGAAGAGCCGCCGCATAGGCAACGGCCAGATAGGTCTTGCCGGTGCCTGCCGGGCCGGTGCCGAAAATGAGGTCGGCCCGATCCATGGCGCGGATATAGGCATCCTGCGTTGCAGTGCGGGCTGTCAGCTTTTTCTTGCGCGTTGCAATCTGGGCAAAGTTTATTTTCCCCGCTGACTCGTTTCTTTCGGGCATGACTTCGGGCAGCACCAGTTGTTCGTCGGAGGCCTGCGCCATGCGAATGGCCCCGTCGACGTCGGCCTGCTCGATCACTTCCCCTTCCTGAAGACGGAAATAGAGCGAATCCAGCGCTCGTTTGGCATCATCACACAGATCTCCGGGCCCTTTGATCGTCACCCGGTTGCCGCGTGCAATCGCCTCGACGCCGAGTTTCTGTTCGATGCGGGCCAGATTCTGGTCATATTCACCAAACAGATCGGCAGCCAGACGATTGTCATCATAGGAAAGAACAATATGGCCCATATCAGACGCTGCAGTCGTTGCCTGGCTCGCAGCAGGATCCCAGCTCTTCTTGAAACCCGAATGCTTCTGAGGCTTGCTCCGGCTTTCTTTGCGGTTTTTGCTTTTATCGCGATACTGATCGCTCAAACGCTTATCCCTTCAAACAACTTGAAATTCGGCGGATAACCATCCGGCATCTTTTGGCCATGCCGTCATGGCCGGTCGATCATGGTGCCGAACAGGCTATTGCTTCCCAGATTATCCACTTTAACTGTGACAATTTCACCAATCAATTCTTCTGCTGCATCAACTTGCACAGCTTGCAGCCATGGCGATTTACCAACCAGCTGTCCCGGCTCGCGACCCTTGCGCTCCAGCAGCACCGTCATTTCGGTGCCAACCTTGGAGGCATTGAAGTCTTTCTGCTGTTGGGAGAGCAGATCTTGCAGACGATATAGGCGCTCGGACTTGATGGCCTCTTCGATCTGGTCTTCGCTGTCCGCTGCCGGAGTACCCGGACGGGGCGAATATTTGAAGCTGTAGGCCGAGGCATAGGTCACCTCGCGCACGATGCGCATGGTTTCCTCGAAATCCGCGTCCGTTTCGCCCGGAAAACCAACGATGAAATCACCAGAGAGGGCGATATCCGGGCGGGCACTGCGAATGCGATCAATCAGGCGGACATAGTCGTCATAGGTATGCTGGCGATTCATGGCCTTGAGCACCTTGTCCGATCCGGCCTGCACAGGCAGATGCAGATAAGGCATCAGAATATCGAGATCCCGGTGCGCCGCCATCAACGTGTCGTCCATGTCGCGCGGATGGCTGGTGGTGTAGCGCAGCCGATCAAGACCATCGATTTCAGCCAGCCGGAACAACAGCTCGCCAAGGCCCCAATCGCCCCCATCCGGGCTCTCTCCATGATAGGCGTTGACATTCTGCCCAAGCAGCGTGACTTCACGCACGCCAGCTGCGGCCAGTTTTTCCGCTTCATGAATAATCTGGCTTGCCGGACGAGAAACCTCCGCACCACGGGTATAGGGCACCACACAGAAGCTGCAGAATTTATCGCAGCCTTCTTGAACCGTCAGAAAAGAGCTGACACCGCGCTTGCGGGTCACTTCCTTGCGGGCGTCGGGCAACACGGCAAATTTGTCTTCAAGCGGAAAATCCGTCTCCACCACGCGAGTGCCATGGTTTGCCTTGTCCAGCAGATCGGGCAGCTTGTGATAGGCCTGCGGCCCGACGACCAGATCGACCACCGGGGCACGGCGGATAATTTCCTGCCCCTCAGCCTGCGCAACACATCCGGCGATGCCGATTTTCATCTCGCCCTTGCCATCCTTGGCACGCTTCTCCTTGACCTGACGAATGCGTCCAAGCTCGGAATAGACCTTCTCTGCGGCCTTCTCGCGAATATGGCAGGTGTTGAGGATCACCAGATCCGCATCTTCCATCGCTTCGGTTGGGCTGTATCCCTTGGTCGCCAGGCTATCCATCATCCGGTTGGAATCATAGACATTCATCTGGCAGCCATAGGTTTTCACAAAGACTTTCTTGTCTTCAAAAGCAGTCATATCGGCTTTGTCCGGGTCGCGTTCGTTTGAGGGAGCGTTCTTGGGCACATAGGGCACAGGACAGTCAGTCCATTTTCAGAGCAAAGGCTGTAGCGCGTTTTACCCATTTTGCAAAGAGAAAAGGGCGAAAAAATAGCCGGTTTCTGTCGCAAAAAGGGAATCCGTTGCCAAAGAACATCACCTGTCACTTACGCCGACGCTTGCTGGTGTAGTGGTGAAGGTCATGCAGCATGGTCTGGCGTACCGAGCGTTCGGCAGCATGGGCGGCTTCCTTGCGGTCCACCGAAGGGTCAAACAGGATAGGCTCGCCATAGGTGAGCGTCACATCCAGTGCACCCTCTTTCATCAAGGCCCACAGATGCGGCACCAGATCCATGTCGCCATACCAGGCGGCCATATGGCGATGCTGGCGCCCCATGGGAACGCCATGCAGAGCCGTGTAGGCAATCGAAAGCGGTTGAATCCAGACTTTCGGCTGCAGGCCGGCTCCGTCTTGGGGGCCATTCTGCTCAGACGTCATGGCCGCCTTTGCTGCGCCAATGAGGGCCGAGCGGAAGGGCAGCACCCGATTGCCATCAGACGAGGTACCTTCGGCAAATAGAACCATGGCGTCGCCTTCCTTGAGGCGCTGTGCGATCTCTTTGGCGACCGCTCCGGTGGCTGAGCGCTTGGTGCGGTTGACAAAAATCGAGCGCTGCAACTTGGCAAACAGTCCGAAAATCGGCCAACTGGCCACTTCGGATTTGGCGATGAAGGACAGCGGCTGAAGACTGCCCAGCACCACGATATCTGTCCAGGAGCAGTGATTGGCCGTGATTAACACCGCGCCATCGCGAATGGGCGCTCCATTGATGGTCTTGTGAATGCCGAGGGCTAGGCAATTGACACGGTGGAACAACACCGGAATCCAGCGTTTACTGGGCAGATTGAACGTTACTGACAGATATTGCAGTGGGATAAGGATGATGGCGACGAGCGCGATGAGCGTGATCGCCAAGCTGGCCCGTATTGTCGATACGGACAAGCCCGATTGCCTTGATGGGGACCTTGGAATTGTCATGCTCCATAACCTCGATCAGACGACCTTGGGATCAGGTCTGGTCCCGACGATTGTCAGAGAGCTATTTGTCTGATTCTTCTATCGGCACACCATAGAGCTCAAGCCTGTGATCAACAAGCTTGAAACCGAGGCGGCGGGCGACTTCCTGTTGCAGTCGCTCAATCTGTTCATCGCGAAACTCGATCACCTTGCCTGTGCGCAGGTCGATCAGGTGGTCATGATGCTCTTCGGTGATGGTTTCATAGCGCGATCGACCATCGCGAAAGTCATGGCGCTCGATGATGCCACTATCTTCAAACAGCTTGACGGTACGATAAACGGTGGAGATGGAAATATTGCTGTCGATCTTGACCGAACGGGCATACAGCTCCTCCACATCAGGATGATCAATGGCACCATCCAGAACACGGGCAATGACACGCCTTTGTTCCGTCATTCGCATGCCAGACTTGGCGCACAGTTCCTCAATGGTCGTCTTTTTGTCTGCTGTCATAGCGATGATGCCTTCTGTTCCCCTTGCGGGGTGCCCAATATGCGGCGCTTGCTTAATGGTTCGATCTGCATGATCCAGGCCGTTGAGGCTTCGCCGTTATCATTGTGGTAATAGCCTTTTCGTTCACCCACTTTAGTGAACCCGAAGCCATCGTAAAGGGATAATGCAGCTTTGTTGCTTGCGTCAACTTCCAGAAAAAGCTTGGCAACGCGATTGCCATAAAGATGCCGGATCAATTCCTGCATCAATTGCTTGCCTCCACCGGTCTTTTGATGGTCAGGATCCACGGCAATGGTCAGGATTTCCGCTTCATCCAGAACAGAACGGGCGAGCACGAAGCCGACAGGCTTGTCCGTGATGCGCAAATTGCTCCGGCGCAGAACGAGAGCCTCTACGAACTTATCCTGCAGCAGGGCCTGAAATTCGCTTGCCGACCAACCGCGCGAAAAGCATCGGCTATGAATATCAGCCAAATCAGCAATGTCCGCATAAGCGGCGGGCATGACCAGAGATGTCGTTTTGAGCGGAAAAATCATGATTTCCCTCCCGAACAAAGCCGATGGCTGAAATAACCAGACGACTTGAGCCAAATGCGGAGACTATCCTTGCGGAATCAATGCACCATGTTCCCACTTGAATGCAATAGGTTCCAGACCCCTAAATGTAGAAGAAGCGGCAAAATTACTGGTGTGCGATGGCTTTTGAGGCCTGCGGCTTGGCGTCTGGTGCCCTCAGATAAAGCGGAGCGGGAGGCGTCGTCGATTTGGGTTCATCAAGCGCCCAACGGGCAAGTGCCGCCATGCGAGGATAGGAAACCGGAAGGAAGGTTGCATTCTCCAGCTTTTCATCCGGCGCTGCAGCGATCACAAGGGGAGCCCCATTGCCAATAAGGGTCAGGTCGGGGAATGTGGTACACTCTTGTGCAAACTGGTCTGCCGTCTTGGCTTCAGCCTCCGAGATGGCTTGTGGCGGGGTGCCTTCTTCGCCAAGGGTGAAGAACTGTCCGTAGATCTGGTTGCGACGTGCATCGATAAAGCAGCCAATCGCGCCCCTTTTGCCTGCGGCTTGCGCATCAAGAGCCAGAGCCATCAGCGTAGAAGCGCCGATGACGGGAATATCCAGAGCCAGAGCTAAGGCACGCGCCGTTGCAAGCCCAACGCGCAGGCCGGTAAAGCTGCCTGGTCCAATGGTGGCTGCGATGCGGGAGAGATCTTTATAGGCCAGCCCCTGCCCATTGAGCAAAATCTGTAGCTCATCCATCAGATGCTCTGCATGGCCACGGCCAAGAGCAAGGGAACGTTCAAAATGGGTCACTTTTCCATTGGCGCGGATCGCCAATCCAACGGAACAGGCCTCCAGCGCTGTATCCAGCGCCAGACAGATTTCTTGCTCTTGAGTCACGATATTTCAGATCCGCCATCTAGTCTTTCAAGGGGGAAGCAGGTCGGAATTAGACCTGCTTGACTTCCTGCACGTCAGGAAGGAAATGGCGCAAGAGATTCTCGATGCCATGTTTCAGCGTGGCTGTGGCTGAAGGACAACCGGCACAGGCACCGCGCATGGTCAGATAGACCACCCCGTCGCGATAGCCGTGGAAGGTGATATCGCCACCATCCTGAGACACTGCAGGGCGCACGCGGGTGTCGAGCAACTCCTTGATTGTTGCCACGATCTCGGCATCGGCCTCATCAAAATCTTCGCCGCCCAGCTGCTCGGCTTCCTCTTGCTTGATCACCGGCGCGCCAGACATGAAATGCTCCATGATAGCGCCCAGAATGGCCGGTTTGATATGCTGCCAGTCGGTTTCACCCTTGGTAATGGAGACAAAATCGAACCCGAAAAATACACCTTCCACACCATCGATCGTAAACAGCTTCTCGGCCAGAGGCGAGGCTGTTGCTTCACTGGCGGAACGAAAATCCATGGTGCCCGATTCCAGAACAACCTTACCGGGAAGGAATTTCAGGGTCGCGGGATTGGGGGTCGCTTCGGTCTGAATAAACATACGGTTTCCTTTTGGAGCATGGCGTCGCAATCACTCTCATGCGCTGCTCCCCATCATATATGCTATTTTGGTCGGCGAACAATCGAAAAATTAAACACTTTTCCGATGTCCGGCATTACTGCTTTAGATATGGGTTTTACTGCTATCTTCAAGGCGCGCGCCAGAAGCTGGCGCTGAAGATCGGCATTCTATCGGCCTGCGGCCCTCATTTCTAACAAATGGCCTTGATATCGTCATCTGACAGATCACCTGGCACGATGGTGACCGGCAAGGGAAATGAGGATTTGCCCGATTGGCTGGAAATGGACGAAACAAGCGGGCCGGGGCCTTCCTTGGAACCAACGGCAGCGGCCAAAACCAGAATACCTATATCCTTGTCCTCTTCGATCAGAGCCGTGATCTGCTCGGCCACATTGCCATCACGCACAACACATTCCGTGGGAACCGAGGCGATTTCTTCCACGCGCTCCTTATATTCCGCCAGGCGCTCGTGAGCGGCTTCATGGGCTTCGGCAAGCATGATTTCTTTCACTCCGAGCCAATGATTGAAATGTTCCAGCTCGACAGCCACCATCATCACCAATGCTCCGCCGGTCGCAGCCGCCCGGTAGGTTGCATAGGTTATGGCGCGGTCACATTCTTCCGTGTCATCGACAACGACGAGAAATTTCCGGAAGTGACCTTCATCGTGAATTGTGCGTTTCATCATCATGAAATGACCCTGCCATGGCGCGCCCCTTTGGGCAAGAGGCTCCTTTGCGAACTGCCCAGTCTTTAAGAGACACCCCGCCCAAAGACCATTGCGTAAGTAGACCAAGTTATTCGGCAAAAAACAACCCGGCGGCCAATCGGTGGGCTGCCGGGTGTGTGTGATTTCTATTCCGCTTCCGAAATGAAGCTTGAAACGATCCGGTCAGCTACGAATGAAGCCGACAATATCCTTGACCTGATTAAGGATTGGGTTGGCAATGGCGGTGGCTTTTTCAGCCCCTTTCGCCAACACGGCATCAATATGATCAGGATTGTCCATCAAGCGGCGCATTTCGTCGGTAATCGGAGACAGCTTGCTGACCGACAGATCGATGAGAGCCGGTTTGAAGGTGGAGAATTCCGCTCCGCCAAACTCGCCCAGAACGTCAGCCTTGCTTTTGCCCGAGAGTGCAGCATAGATGCCGACAAGGTTGGAAGCCTCGGCGCGGCCGGTAAGACCATCCAACTCGCTTGGCAGCGCTTCGGGGTCTGTCTTGGCCTTGCGAATCTTGAGGGCAATCGCATCGGCATCATCGGTCATATTGATGCGTGCCTTGTCCGATGCATCCGAAGAAGACATCTTCTTGGTGCCGTCTCGCAGGGACATCACGCGCGGTGCCGGACCGCCGATCAGTGGTTCGGTCAGCGGGAAGAAGACCTGCTCGGGATCGGTTGTCTCGTTACGGCCAACATTCTCCACGCCATAGCCCAGCGCGGCGATGCGCTCTGCATAATCGACGTTGAATTTCTGCGCGGTGTCGCGACACAGTTCCACATGCTGCTTCTGGTCTTCACCAACTGGCACATGAGTGGCCTTGTAAACCAGAATATCGGCAGACATCAGGTTGGGATAAACGAACAGGCCGGTGGACACATTGTCCCGGTTTTTGCCTGCTTTATCCTTGAACTGGGTCATGCGGTTGAGCCAGCCCATCCGTGCCACGCAGTTGAAGATCCAGCCCAGTTCAGCATGGGCGGAAACTCGGCTCTGGTTGAACACGATATGCTTCTCCGGGTCGATGCCCGAAGCGAGAAAGCCTGCAGTCACTTCGCGGGTGCGACGCATCAACCCTTCAGGGTCTTGCGTAACGGTGATTGCATGCATGTCAACGACAGAGAAAATACAATTGTAGGACGACTGCAACTCGACAAAGCGAGTGATGGCACCAAGATAGTTGCCAAGATGCAGGTTGCCTGATGGCTGAATGCCGGAGAAAACGCGTGGCTCGAAAGTGGCCATGATCAATCCTCGTGATGTTGCCCAGGCGGTTGGAAGCGCGAGGGGGAGGTTAAAAAGACGCCGCACTGTCACATATTCCACGTCAGATGAGCGCGGCGGGACCAATGCGGCTTCGGGCGTTATCGGACATGAGCCGGGCGGATGCAAGACAATTCCTACAACCGATAACCGTTTTGTCGTTACCCTCTGCGACGCAGGCGGTTTTTGAACTCGGAAAGAGAGAAGGCACCAGTGCCGATCGCAGCAATGAGAAACAATGCCATTCCTGCACCGACGAGCGCTGCCAGTGCGCCGATCCGCGTTGCCAGCAGCGGGGCGTCGAACCAGAGGGCGAGATAGTTGGCCAGCCAGTAAATCCCGCCACCCATGATAAGGGAGGAAAGGGTAAACATGATCAGGCGCTTGATTAGAAGAGCATCAGCATGAAAATGACCACGGCGCCAAAGCGTGATGCCCAACAGCAGCGTATTGATCCAGCCCGCACTCGTTGTGGCTACGGCGATGCCCACATGCTCAAAGAAGGGGAACAGCAGAAGAGAGCCGCCGACATTGACGATCATGCCCACGGTGGCAAATTTCATAGGGGTTTTAGTATCTTCACGCGCAAAAAAGCCCGGCGACAGCACCTTGTTGAGCACGAAGGCGGGCAGGCCGAAAGCATAGGCTGCCAGCGCCATGGAGGTCATGTTGGTGGCATGCTCGGTGAACTGGCCGCGCTGGAAAAGCACTTCGATGATAGGCCCGGGCACCACAGCCAGAGCGACAGCCGCGGGCAGCGTGAGGAACATGGCAAATTCCATTGCCCGGTTCTGGGCGTGATCCACCGCAGCTTCATTCTGCGCTCTGACCTTGCGCGTCAGGTCCGGCAGCAGCACCACGCCAATGGCGATCCCCACGACACCGAGTGGCAATTGATAGATACGGTCTGCATAATAGAGATAGGACACCGCACCCGCTTGAAAAGACGCGATGATGGTGCCGATGGTGATGTTGAGCTGTGTCACCCCGCCCGCAACGATGCCCGGAACGCCCAGTTTAAGCAGTTTCTTGACATTGGCCGTATAGGCCGGTCGGCGCAAATGCAGTCCGAAGCCAGAGCGCAGGAGCGCCCAGACAAGAGCGGCCAACTGCACAAATCCGGCAACAAACACACCCCATGCCAGAAAATATCCGGCCGTGGCGCCGTCTTCCGCCTTGACCAGCAGGATCAGCACAAGGGTGCCAATCAGCACCGCATTGAGCAGAACCGGTGCAAAGGCAGCAGCAGCAAAGCGGCCGAGGGAATTGAGAATACCCGACAGGAAGGCAATTACCGACATGCATAAAAGATAGGGAAAGGTGATCCGCGTCAGCACAACGGCTAGGTCGAATTTGCTCGGATCTTCGTTAAAGCCCGGTGCCAGAATATGGATCATCCATGGCATGGCCAGTTCTGATAGCGCCGTGAAAATCAGCAGCACAAACAGCAGGCCTGCCAGAATTTCTTCGGCCACGCGCCGCGCGCCCTGCGGTCCGTCTTCTTGCAGGGAGCCTGCAAAAATGGGAATGAAGGCCGAATTGAACGCCCCTTCGGCAAAGAGGCGGCGAAACAGATTCGGCAGACGGAAGGCGACGAAAAAGGCATCGGCAACGGGCCCTGAGCCGAGGCTGGCAGCGATCAATATATCCCTGACAAAGCCCAGCGCACGGCTTGCAAGCGTTGCCACCCCGACGGTGGCGAAATTCTTCAGCATCGACATGCCTGATCCTTCCGCAATTCCGCTGACAAAGGAGCCAGCCGAAAGCACTTATAGTGCGCTTGACGGCACAATCAATGCCAATCCTAGGGCTGGCAACAGCTTGTTTTTAGATCGCCCAAGGAGCCCACGAAACGAATTTATCGCTTGGGCTCTTCCTTGGGTTTGCCCGTCAAGGCCTCCATCATGCGTTCTTCGATGGCTTTTTTGCGGTCGGGGTTGGTGATTTTGGCCCCCGTCAGGTCTGTCACATAGAAAGCATCCACGATGCGCTCACCATAGGTGGTGATGTGCGCCGAGGCGATATCGAGATTGAGCGCAGATAGGGTTCGCGTGAGGGTTGATAGCAACCCCGAGCGATCCATGCCTTCGACCTCGACAACCGTTGACCGGTTGGAAAGCTCGTTGTTGACGGAAACCTTCGATTTGGTCCGGAAGGTCTTGAAGCGCTTCTTGTGCCCTTCCTTCTGCTTGACCAGAGGCGGCAGACGGGTTTCGCCTTTGAGCACCTGCACCAGCAGATCAACGATCCGGTTGGCCCGGCGGCGTTCGTCACGATCTTCATCGAATTCGCGATTGATCAGGATAGTATCCAGCGCCCGCCCGTCAGTGGTGGTGAAGACCATGGCATCAACAATGTTGGCCCCAGCTGCGGCGCAGGCACCAGCAATCATGGACAGCAGACGCGGATGGTCTGGCGCCAGTATCGTGATTTCGGTGATGCCTTCGAATTCGTAAGGCTTGATGGCCGTGGCGACCTTCTGGTTTTCCTTGTCGGCCTGCCGGATCAACTCGGCATGTTCCACCGCGCTGTCCACGTCGGTGCGCGACCAATAGGCCTCGTAATGCAGATTGAGATAATTCTCCACTTCGGCCTCGCTCCAGTCGGACAGGCGCGAAGCGACCCGCTCCTTCATGGCAGCGACGCGTGCATCGCGGCTCTTCTGCGAATGACCACCGGTCAAAATCGGTTCGGCCTCAGAATAAAGCGTGCGCAGCAATTGTCCCTTCCAGCCGTTCCAGACACCCGGCCCAACGGCCTTGATATCGGCGATGGTCAGAATCAGCAGCATGCGCATCTGTTCCATGGTTTGCACCACGGCGCAGAAGTCGAGAATGGTCTTGCGGTCGGACAGATCGCGCGACTGGGAAACCTGACTCATGGTCAGATGTTCCAGCACCAGCCAGGAAACCTGTTCGGTCTGTTCTTCGGTTAGCCCCAGGCGCGGGCAAAGTTCCAGAGCCACCTTCGCGCCAGCGGTGGAGTGGCTTTCCGGGCGGCCTTTGGCGATGTCATGCAGGAACACCGCGACATAAAGCACAAGGCGATCCTTGATATCGAGCACGAAATCATGGGCCAGCGGATGTTCATCGCCCAGCTCCTGCTTTTCAATCTCCGAGAGGATGCCCACTGCACGCAACAGATGCTCGTCCACCGTATAATGGTGATACATGTTGAATTGCATCATCGCGACGATGCGGCCAAATTCGGGAATGAACTTGCCCAGAACACCGGATTCGGTCATGCGGCGCAGGATGCTTTCGGGGTCATTGCGCGAGGTCAGAATGCGCAGGAAGATGGCATTGGCCTCGGGATCATTGCGCAATTCATTGTCGATGAGATTCAGATTGCGATGAATGGCCTGCATGGCATCAGGGTGAAAAGACACATTCTCCCGATCTGCCAGCTCGAAGATCTTGAGCAGATTGCGTGGATCAGACGTAAATGTCTCTGCGCTCTCCACGGAAATGCGCCCGTGATCAATGAGGAACCCTTCCGCATTGCGCACCTTGCGGCGCTTGAACGGCGAAGGAATGGGAATTGCCGCAAAGAAGCGATTGATGCCCGGGGCGGATTGTCCGAAGTCCTCTTCTAAGGCCGAGCAGAAAATACGAGTGATCTCGCCCACTTCCTTGGCAACAAGGAAATAATGCTTCATGAAGCGCTCGACCCCGTTCTGTCCGGGGCGCTTGCGATAGCCAAGGCGCGTGGAAAGCTCGCGCTGCACATCGAACGAGAGGCGCTCTTCCGGGCGATCCGTGAGAAAATGCAAGTGGCAGCGCACGGTCCACAGATGGTTGTTGGCCTTCTTGAAGCGGTTATATTCCTCTTCGGTGAAAACCCCTGCCTTGATCAGCGCGCGGGCGCGGCGCACACGATAGGCATATTGCCCGATCCAGAACAGGGTCTGGATATCGCGCAGGCCGCCTTTGCCTTCCTTGATATTGGGTTCGACCATATAGCGTGAATTGCCCTGCTGATTATGGCGAGCGTCGCGTTCAGCCAGCTTGGCCGCAATGAATTCGGCTGAGGTGTTGCGCAGCACATCCTTGTCGAATTTCTCGATCAGCTCGTCATAGAGCTTTTTCTCGCCATCAATGAAGCGGGCTTCAAGGATTGCGGTGCGGATCGTCATGTCGCTGCGCGACAGGCGCACGCATTCATTCAGGGTGCGGGTGGCATGGCCAACTTTCTGGCCCAGATCCCACAGCATATAGAGAATATACTCAACGACACTCTCGCCCCATGGCGTCTGTTTGTAGGGTAGCAAAAACAAAAGGTCGATATCGGAATGGGGCGCAAGCGTAGCACGGCCATAGCCGCCCACGGCCACAACGGACAGATGCTCGGAAGAGGAAGGATTTTCAGACGGATAGACATGCTCAATAGCAAAGCGATGGATGAGCGTGATGATCTGGTCTTCCAGATAGGAAAGACGAATGGCACACAGGATGCCAAGACCATCTTCATTGAGCAGGGTTTCTGCGCGCGCACGCCCCTTCTGCAAGACATCCTTGAAAAGCTGCAGAATTTCGGCTCTTGTCTTGAAGTCGGAAGCATCTCCCCCATGCTCGACAACAATTTGTTCCAGTTTCGCCTTGGTGGCATCAAAGTCAATCAGACCGTCATTCTGGGGGGCAATGATCATGTTTTTTCGCCTTGTCTCTTTCCGCTAACGGCATCCATGGCACAAATAGATTTGATTTCTGGTTAAATTGGCCAAAATATCTCTGTATTTACTATAATATAGGCGCAATGAAGCGCAAATGTGAGCCTGCAGGGAAAAGCTGGCCTATGCACCTTATCGCCTGCCAGCCCTTATTAACCCTGAAGCAGGGCCTTGAGCTTGTAAAGCGCCTCATGGGCTTCGCGCGGGCTCATATCATCCGGATCGATTGTCTGTAATGTATCCCTCAAGGCATCCGGCTCCGCTTCGACCAGCTCCTGCTTCTGCATGGAGACCGAAAAGAGCGGTAGATCATCGATCGTAGCCGCCGGTGACTGGCGGTCTCCTTCTTCCAGATGCTGCAGCACGTCTCTGGCGCGGGCAATCACCCCATCGGGCAGGCCCGCCAGTTTGGCAACCTGAATACCATAAGAGCGATCCGCCGCACCGGGCACGATCTGGTGCAGGAACACCACATCCCCCTGCCATTCCTTGACCTTCACCGTGGCATTGATGAGCCGTGGCAGCTTTTCATGCAGCACGGTCAGCTCGTGATAATGGGTGGCAAACAGGGCACGGGCACGATTGACTTCATGCAGATTCTCGATGGTTGCCCAGGCAATGGAGAGGCCGTCAAAGGTGGCCGTGCCGCGCCCGATTTCATCAAGGATCACCAGTGAACGCTCTCCCGCCTGATTGAGAATGGCTGCGGTTTCGACCATTTCCACCATGAAGGTGGAGCGGCCACGCGCCAGATCATCGGCAGCGCCAACGCGGGAGAAAAGCCGGTCTACAAGGCCGATATGTGCCTCGTCAGCCGGAACAAACGAGCCCATCTGCGCCAATATGGCGATCAGCGCATTCTGCCTCAAGAAGGTCGATTTACCGGCCATATTCGGGCCGGTCATCAACCAGATGCGTCCATGCAGGTGACTGTCCTTGGGGCTGAGGTCGCAGTCGTTGGCAACGAACGGATCGCTGCCATCCTTTTGCAAAGCAATCTCGACCACCGGATGTCGCCCGTTGTGAATGTCAAAGGCAAGGCTGTCATCCACGCGCGGACGACAATAGTTGCGCTCCTCGGCAAGGCGGGCCAGAGCGATGGACACATCCAACACGGCAATCGCCTGTGCAGCCTGCTTGATCAGGTCTTGAGAGGCAAGGATCGCATCGCGCAGCTTATCAAAAATGGAAAGCTCGATGGCCACCACCTTGGCACCGGCAGAGGCGATACGCGCCTCAAGATCGGCGAGCTCCGTGGTGGTAAAGCGCACCGCATTGGCAAGTGTCTGGCGATGGATGAAGGTCTCATTCAGCGGCGCAGTCATCAGCCTGTCGGCATTGTTTGCCGTGACCTCGACGAAATAACCCAGCACATTGTTATGCTTGACCTTCACCGACTTGATGCCGGTCTGCTCGGCATAATCGGCCTGTAGCGACGCAATCACCCGGCGGCTTTCGTCGCGCAGGGAGCGCAGCTCATCAAGGCTCTCGTCATAGCCGGAGCGCACAAAGCCGCCATCGCGCTTTTGCAGTGGCATTTCATCATCCAGCGCATTGGTCAGAAGTTGCCCGAGCTCTTGCGGCATGGCAGAAAGGGCAGCCTGTGCGCTTGCAAGTTCGCTGGGCAGGGACGTTTCCGTATGGGCGGAGGCCAGATGATCCATAAGAGCAAAAACAGTGGCGAAACCGCTGCGGATGGCGCCCATGTCGCGGGGGCCACCACGGTCAAGCGCCAGACGGGAAAGTGCCCGCGGCATATCCGGTGCCGCCTTGAGATCTTCAAGCAGATCCTCGCGTATCCAGCTATTCTCAAGGAACCAGCCAACCGAATCCTGCCGCGCCAGAATTGGGTCCAGTTCCGCAAGCGGCGCAGAAAGACGAGCCGCCAGCATGCGGGAGCCGCCGCCGGTGACCGTCTGGTCGATGATAGAGAGGAGGCTGCCTTTCTTGTCACCCGAAAGCGTACGCACCAGTTCGAGGTTGGCCCGCGTGGCCGAATCGATCGCCATGGTACGGCCCGACAGTTCGCGTTGCGGCGGGTTGAGCGGAGGTCGTGCACCAAGCTGGGTCTTCTCGACATAGGCCAGGATGGCACTTGCCGCCATCAGTTCGACACGTTGGTAATGGCCATGCCCATCCAGTGTCGAGAGGCCAAAATAGTCCAGCAATCGGTCTTCAGCCGTAGCCCCGTCAAAGAAGGCGCGCGGTACAGGCGAGAAGCTGGCGCGCAACGTGTCTTTCAGCGGGCGGATGTCTTCATCCATCAGCATGTGATCGGCGATGATCACTTCGCGGGCGTCAATCCGTGCCAGCTCTGCCCCCAGCCGCAGATGATCGAGTGCCAGAACGCCATAATCGCCGGTTGAAAGCTCCAGCCAGGAAAGGCCATAAAGCTGCCCTTCATCGCCCGATTTGACGCGGGCAACGGCGGCCAGATAGTTGGAGCTGGACGCATCCAGCAGGCTGTCTTCGGTCAGGGTGCCCGGCGTTATCAGGCGGATGACATCGCGCTTGACCACAGATTTTGCACCACGTTTCTTGGCTTCCGCCGGATCTTCGGTCTGCTCGCAAACGGCCACCTTGTAACCAAGAGCAATCAGCCGCTCCAGATATCCTTCAGCCGCATGCACCGGCACGCCGCACATCGGAATATCTTCACCCAAATGCTTGCCGCGTTTGGTCAGCGTGATGCCCAATGCCTGGGACGCTTCGCGCGCATCATCAAAGAAAAGCTCGTAGAAATCGCCCATACGATAGAACAGCAGGCTGTCCGGATTGGCCGTTTTGATCTCGATATATTGCTCCATCATCGGCGTAGCCTTGGCAGATGGAGATGCTTTTGAGGATGGTTTTTCTTGCCCGGCGCTCGACATGAATGATCTGGTGCTTCCGTGTTAATCGCGAATCTTTTGGTGCCAATCGGCGGCAATCTATCAAGGGATATGCAAGAGAGCCAGCACTGAGCCATTTTGGCGAATTGTTTCACCTCAGCCGAAGGTGTAATGTGAATAACTGCTTACCCTATTATGGCGATGGACAGAAGGGCCCCTACAATTGCTCTTGAGAATTCGACCGGTCATAAACAAAAATCATATTTTTGATTATTCGCATATACTGGAGGATTGTTTTTGTGCGAAGTGTGACTGAGTAGCCAAAGGATAAGAAGCTTTACAAAAAAGCTCTACCAAAAATGATTGGAGACTACAGTGAAGGTGGATCAGGACAACCCTATTATTAGTGTGACTGTGACGGATGAGGAGGCCTTGGACTTCCATCAGAAGGGCAGACCGGGGAAAATCGAAATTGTTGCAACCAAACCTATGGCAACGCAACGCGATCTCTCTCTGGCCTATTCGCCCGGAGTGGCAGCACCGGTTCGAGCAATTGCAGAGGATCCCTCAACCGCATTTGATTATACGGCGCGTGGCAACATCGTTGCCGTGATTTCCAACGGCTCGGCCATTCTCGGTCTGGGCGATCTGGGCCCGCTGGCCTCCAAGCCGGTGATGGAAGGCAAGGCAGTGCTGTTCAAGCGCTTCGCCGATGTGGATTCCATCGACCTTGAAGTCGATGCATCAGACCCGGATGACTTTATCAACGCCGTGCGCTATCTTGGACCTTCTTTTGGAGGCATCAACCTTGAGGATATCAAGGCGCCGGAATGCTTTATCATCGAGCAGCAGCTCAAGGAACTCATGGATATTCCGGTGTTCCATGACGACCAGCATGGCACGGCTATCATCGCCGCAGCCGGTTTGCTCAATGCGCTGCAACTGACCGGCCGTGAACTCAAGGACACCAAAGTTGTTTGCAACGGCGCAGGAGCGGCGGGTATTGCCTGCATCGAGCTGGTCAAGGCCATGGGCATTCCGCATGAGAATGTCATTCTTTGCGATACCAAAGGGCCGATCTATGAAGGCCGCAAGGAAGGCATGAACCAGTGGAAATCGAAACATGCGGTTCCTACGGATGCGCGCAGCCTGACAGAAGCCCTCAAAGGGGCTGATGTGTTCTTCGGCGTATCGGTCAAGGGCGCGTTGACCCCGGACATGGTGGCTGAAATGGCCCCGTCGCCGATCATCTTCGCCATGGCCAACCCGGATCCGGAAATCACGCCGGAAGAAGCCAAGTCTGCTCGCCCTGACGCCATCGTGGCTACGGGCCGGTCGGATTACCCCAATCAGGTCAACAATGTTCTGGGTTTCCCTTATATCTTCCGTGGTGCGTTGGATGTGCGGGCAACCGGCATCAATGATGAAATGAAGGTGGCCGCCGCCCGTGCGCTTGCCTCATTGGCACAGGAAGACGTGCCCGATGAAGTGGTCAGTGCCTATCAGGGCAGCAATCGGCCCAAATTCGGCCCGGATTACATCATTCCGGTGCCGTTTGATCCGCGCCTGATCAGCACCATTCCACCGGCTGTCGCCAAGGCAGCTATGGAAACCGGTGTTGCCCGTAAGCCGATTGTCGATCTGGATGCCTATGCGCAGCAGCTCCATGCCAGACGGGATCCGCTGGCTGCGACCCTGCAGGGGGTTTACTCCAAAGTGCGCCGCAATCCCAAGCGGGTTGTCTTCACCGAAGGGGAAGAGGAGCAGGTCATCCGTGCAGCGGTTGCCTTTGCCAACGATCAGTTGGGCACGGCGATCCTTGTCGGGCGTGATAAGCAGATCTTCAAAACGGCAGAAGATTCGGGTATCGACCTGAATCGCCCCGGCATTGAAGTGGTCAATGCGCGTCTCTCCGAACGGGGTGAGGCCTATGCGGAACATCTCTATCATCGTTTGCAGCGTCAGGGTTATCTCCATCGTGACTGCTTACGCATGGTGAATAATGATCGCAACATCTTCGCCGCTTCCATGATTGCTATGGGAGACGCGGATGCGATGATCTCCGGTGTCACGCGGAACTACTCCATTGTGCTGGAAGATGTGCAGAAGGTCATTGACCCGCATCCGGGCCATCGGGTGATCGGCGTCACCATTGCCCTTTGCAAGGGACGCACGGTGCTGGTGGCTGATACGGCTGTCAATGAAATGCCGACAGCGCAGGAACTCGCCGATATTGCCGAAGAAACCTCCGGTGTCGCGCGTAAGCTTGGCATCGAGCCTCGGGTCGCGATGCTGGCTTATTCCACCTTCGGGCATCCCGCCGGAGAACGGTCGGACAATATGCGCGAAGCGGTCAAGATACTGGATCGTCGCCGGGTCGACTTCGAATATGATGGTGAAATGGCCGCCGATGTGGCGCTCAATCCGGATTTGATGAAGGCTTATCCTTTCTGCCGTCTGTCCGGAGCTGCCAATGTGCTGGTGATGCCAGCCTTCCACGCAGCATCCATCTCGACCAAGATGTTGCAGGAACTCGGTGGCGCCACCATTCTTGGGCCTCTGCTGGTGGGGCTGGACAAGCCGGTCCAGATCCTGCCGCTCGGAGCCAAGGATGTCGACATCGTCAATATGGCCGCGCTGGCCGCCTATAATCTGGGTGTCTGATCGCCCTCAGATTGCGAGATGAAAAAAGAAAGGGAAGCATCAAGTCTGATGCTTCCCTTTCATTGTATCTACATTAAACCTCCACCTACGGTGGAGGATTGGACAAGTTCTACATTTTCGGTAAGAGACCTCCTCACTTGAACCATTGGCGTGGTTATAAGATCAAATGAGGAGGTTTTTATGGACGAAAATCACCTATCACACAGTACTTGGGACTGCAAATATCATATAGTATTTGGCTCTAAATATAGGACGAAACGTCTATATGGAGACTTGCGCCTTGAGCTGAGAGATCAATTTACCAAATTGGCATCACAAAAGGGCTGTCACATTGAGGAAGGGCATCTTATGCCCGACCACGTGCATATGCTGATCTCGATCCCACCCAAATATTCAGTGGCTCATATCGTTGGATTCCTCAAAGGAAAGACGGCTCTTTATGTGGCAAATAAGTATGCCAGAAAGCGCCGTTACAAGGGATATCACTTTTGGGCACGTGGATACTTTGTCTCGACAACGGGCTATCAAGAGGAGGTCGTCAGACGGTATATCCGCAATCAGGAGAAGCAGGATAAGGCAACGGATTTTGCAGACCTGTTCAAGCCGAATTATTAAAGCGTAACAAAACCACTTCCAGTGGTTCAAGCGTAGCGTTTCAAACCTCCCCCTCTGGGGGAGGTCATGACTTTGTCTGCCAGTCGGCTTTGTCAGAGGTAGTGAAGCGGCGCATTCTACTGATATTGATGCATGGCGACGGCGTCTTTGACATTCGTTGTGCTGTAATGCTCGATATATTTGGGATCGATATTTTCCAGCGGCAGAATGATCAACACATCGGTGGTGCCGAACTGGTGGTCGACCATGGCATTGTTGCTGAAATAGCAACCAAGGCGCATATAGGCCTTCAACAGAGGCGGCAGGCTGCGCAACGCGGCCTTGTCATTGATGGCGCTCGGGTCCATCTGCTCAAGGGGCAGGCTGATATGCGGCAAGGCGTCAACTGACCATTCTTCAGGCGCTTTGCCTAGCTTGGACAGGAATGTCAGCGGTTCTGCCAATACTTGGGGATCTGTTCCCATGATGGAGGCGCAGCCGATCATGACATCGATCTTGTGGATCTGGACATAGGCCCAGATGCCTTGCCACAGCAACTCGATGGTGCGCTTGGTGCGATATTCTTTCAGCACGCAGGAGCGTCCCAGTTCCAGAAAACGTCGCTCCGGATGGGCTTCGAGAATGGAATTGATATTGAATTCTGATGCCGTGTAGAAACCACCGTAAAGATTGGCCATTTCCTGCCGCAGCAGGCGGTATGTGCCTACAATGCGAGGTTCAAGACGGCGGAATTTCTTCTTGGGCGAATCGTGATCCAGCACCAGAAGATGGTCGCAGATCGCGTCATAGGCATCTGCGTCGCGGCGCGTGAATTTGGTCTGGCTGTCCGGTTTGGCGGCCATCTCCTTGTAGAAGACCTTATAGCGCAAGCGCTGGGCCTTGCGTATTTCGCGCTCAGTCTGGGCAAGGCGGATTTCAAGCGAGCCCACGCGCCCAAGGGTAATGGGCTTGGAGCTGATCGGATAACCGTCTCTCAGGCGATTGCGCCGCAGAGATGCGAGCAGCTTGCTGGACAAATTGGGCTTTAATACAGGCGGATTTTGCCATTGCGTCCTCTCAAGGCCGCAGTCGCTGTGATTATCCTGCATGGCCATCACGTTCGTCCTCCTAGACGATCAAGAGCCGGGCGAGTGATTCGCTGCGCTAAATTGTCGAATATTGGTAGCCTGTCTTGTTTGCAGGCCTTTTGTCTGCCTGTGTCGTTTAACACAGGCGGAAAAACAGGTGTTTGATTTAATACAGCTTCTTCAACGAAAGACTGTATGAACAACGGTCAAATACGCTCCGAATCTTTTCAGACAGGAAGCAACAGATGCCGCTTTTCTGCGGCAGGGTTAAAGAAATTATAGTACAGTTTTGTGACATTTGCGCTTTTAATCAAGCACGCTTCGAATAATTTCGACAAGATCTTCGGGCTGGACCGGCTTGACGATATAGGCGCTGAAGCCTCGAGAAAGGCAGGTTTCTCTGGTTTCCTGCAAGGCGTCGGCGGTAAAGGCAATCTTGGGAATGGAGCGCCCGTTGGCAGCATCCTGAGCCTGCATGGCATCAAAGAGCCTCAAGCCATCCATATCTGGCATATGCAGATCCAGAAGAGCCAGTTTGAAGGGCTGCTTCTGCTTGTAGGCATCAAGCGCGGCCTGTCCCGAAGAGACAAGATGGACATCCATGCCAGCTTTTTCCAGAACCGTCCGTGCCAGCAGCGCGTTGATCTCGTTATCCTCGACCAGCAGGATGCGTAGGCGCTCGCCGCGCACCGCATCTGCGCCGTCTTTTGGGGCTGGTATAGAAACCGCGGCACTTTCCCCGGATGTGGACGGGCTGCTGACAGGGCCTTGCGGGACGCTGGAAGGATCCGTCATCAGGTCATCCAGCACCTTGCTATCCTGCCCATGTGGATGGCCCAGCAGGGACTGCTGCAAGGAGAGCTGCCTGATTGGTTTGACCAGATAGGCAAGGATACCGCTGTTGCGCATCTGCGGGATGACCTTGCGCTCACTCGGCTCTAGCAGAATGATCCGGCTGCGTGGCAGTGGGCGTGTCAGTCGTCCACCGCGCATCGGGTCAAAGTCGGCGATGATGTCGGAGGCTTTGTCCGGCTCGGCTCCATTGATCAGCAGATGGTCTGGCGACAGCGCGCCGCCCTCTCTTTTCCATTGCGCATGAGTGAAGGAATGAAAGGTCATGCCCCAGTCCTGACAATAGGAAAAGAGTGCGCGTTCATCTGCCTTTGTCAGGTCGATACCCACCAGACTTTGCCCGTTAAGGGCGCTTGTCGCGTCCTTGATGGGAAGAGCGTCTGAGGAGGTCTCTTCGCCTTCATCATTGAGCCAGGCTGCCTCAATATGCAGGGTGAAGGTCGACCCTTTGCCCGGAAGACTCGATAACTCGATATCCCCCTCCATCATGCGAGCCAGCCTGCGGGAGATGGCCAGACCAAGACCCGATCCTTCATGCTGGCGGGCGCGAGTGGTATCGGCTTGCTCGAACTCCTCAAACAGGCGCGTTTGCAATTCTTCATCAATGCCCGGCCCGGTGTCGCGCACAGACATCAAGAGCGTTACCATCTCGCCTTCTTGTGGCTCCGGTTCACAGGAAAGGGACAGATTGACCGCCCCGTCAGGGGTGAATTTGATCGCGTTGCCCAGCAGATTCACCAGAATCTGCCGCACACGCACCGGATCGATCAACAGTTTGTGTGGCACGTTGGCCCCGATCCACGATGCTACGGACAGGCCTTTCTCCTGCGCATCGGGCGCGAGCAACTCAACCACATCTTCCATCAGGCGTGCTGGAGAGGTCCATTCATAGGTCAACGTCATCTTGCCTGCTTCTATGCGCGACAGATCCAGCACATCATTGACCAGAGCCAGCAGCGCTGTGCCCGATTGCCTCAAGGCCTGACTGTAGCTGGACTGCTCCGATGACAGGGGCGTGGACTCCAGCAGATTGGCCATGCCGATAATGCCGTTGAGCGGGGTGCGCATTTCATGGCTGATGGTGGCAAGAAAACGGGACTTCGCTTCGCTGGCGGCTTCCACTTCGCGAAAGGCCGTTATATCGCGCGCGATGACAAGACGAGTGCCGGTCTCTTTATGGATCGAGCGCACCAGCGTCTCGGTCCAGCGGAACCAGCGCGGACCAATCCGGGTTTCTATCTGCCGCTCCCAAAGCGGATCATGCCCCAAGCTATGATCTGTGCAATGGTCATTCGCACCGTCAGAGCCTTCTTCTGTTCCCGTACTTGCCTCGGGCTTAAAGGGAGAGCGCTTCGATTCGCCTTCGAAATATTGACTAAAAGGATCATTGGCAAACAGGATGCCGCCCTTTTCATCCAGATGCAGAATGATGTCACCCTGCCGATTGAGCAGCGCCTTGTATTTCTGCTCGGCTTCGCGCAATTCCCAATTCTGGTCCAGCAGCCCCTCGCAGGCCATGTCGAGCTGTTCGAGTTGGGCGCGCAGGGTTTCTTCCTTTTCGGGCAACATGCCGGGTCGGCCTCCGGTGCGCAAAGCAAGCACTGCTCCCAACAGGCCGCAAAGAAACCAGCCAAACGCGCCTGCCCAAACCCACACACCGCCCAGTGTCAGTGCAAAGGCGCTGACCGTAAACCCGAGAAACCCGAGAGGAATAAGAACATAACTGGCTTTGGCTATGCCTCGGGCAGGGGGATCAAACAAGGTACGTGGATGTGGCATATAAATTTCCGGCTGTGGCTTTGATCCCTTTTAACACAAGGCAGTGACCAAATTCTTGCTGTGTCTTGAAAGCTCCACCCAGAAACAGAAAAGGCGTTGCAATTTTGAGGCGCTGGCATAGTTTCATAGATTACAGGCAAGAAAAACCAAAATCACGATCGGAGGATCTGATGAGTAAGATGACGCGAATTGAAATCAACGCCCATGGCGGTCCGGAGCAGATGCAGCTTGTGGAGTGCGATCTGCCAGAGTTGAAGCCGGGTCAGGTCCTTGTGCGCCATGAAGCGATTGGCGTCAATTTCATCGATACCTATCACCGCTCGGGGCTTTATCAGCTGCCCATGCCAACCGGGCTCGGTGGCGAAGCTGCCGGATTGGTCGAAGCGGTTGGCGATGGCGTTGCGCATGTGAAGGCGGGTGATCGGGTGGCCTATTGCTCCGGCCCCATCGGCTCTTATGCGACCCACAATATCATCGATGGCGCAACGGCGGTGCTTCTGCCTACCAGCATCACCGCAAAGCAGGCTGCATCCTGCTTGCTCAAGGGTTTGACGGTGCAATATCTCATTCGCCAGATCTATCCGGTACAACAGGGCGAGACAGTGCTTTTCCATGCCGCAGCCGGTGGCGTTGGCCAGATTGCGGTGCAGTGGCTCAAAGCGCTCGGAGCTACGGTCATTGGTACGGTCGGCTCGGAAGAAAAAGCCGATCTCGTCAAGGCACTGGGTTGTGATCATGTCATCAATTACCGAACCGAATCGGTTCCGGAACGAGTTAAGGCCATCACCGATGGTGCCAAGCTTCCAGTGGTCTTCGACGGTGTCGGCAAGGATACCTTTGAAGACAGTCTGGATTGCCTGCGTCCGCGTGGCCTGATGGTCAGCTTCGGCAATGCATCGGGCGCAGTGGATGGTGTCAATCTGGGTATTCTGGCCAGCAAGGGGTCCCTGATGGTGACCCGCCCGACCTTGGGCCATTTCATTCCCACGCGTGCCGCTCTTGAGGCGGCAAGCAATGATTTCTTCGCAGCGATCGCTTCTGGCGCCATCAAGATCGCCGACCCGACCGAATATGCGCTGGCCGACGCGGCCAAGGCGCATATCGATTTGCAGAGCCGCATAACCACCGGGTCACTGGTACTGATCCCATAAGGATCAAGCCTTCCCAATCGTCATAGCAGGGGAGGCGCCCACCTACTTACAGGGTCGTGCACGGATCTGTCGTACGGCCCGATTTCAGAATCAAAGAATTCCCCAAGGAGGACCTGTGCATGAAGCTTTTCAGATATGGTGAGGAAGGGGCCGAGAAACCGGCGATACTGGATGCCGACGGCATCGGGCGTGACTTGTCAGCCCATATGGATGATCTGGGTCCGGATGAATTGTCTCCCTATGCTCTCAAGACCATTGCGGATCTGGATTTGGCCGCTCTGCCGAAAGTCCCCGAAGGGGTGCGCATTGCTCCTTGTGTCGGCAATGTGCGACGCATCTTCTGCATTGGCGTCAACTATAGCGACCACGCCGCAGAGGTCGGGATCGAGCCTCCGGAAAACCCGATCGTGTTTATGAAAGCCTGCGAGCCCACCGGCGCCAACGACGCGGTGATGTTGCCCAAGGGCTCCTCCCACACCGACTGGGAGGTCGAACTGGGCGTCGTCATCAATCAGACGGTTCGCCATATCAGCGAGGAAGACGCACTTGATGCCGTGGCTGGCTATTGCGTCGTCAATGACATTTCCGAGCGGGATTTCCAGAACAATCATGGTGGCCAGTGGATCAAGGGTAAATCCTGTGATGGCTTTGGACCTATCGGCCCCTGGCTGGTGACCCGTGACGAGATTGCCGATCCGCAAAAGCTGGATCTCTGGCTCGACGTTAACGGCGAAGCCAAGCAGCGTGGCACGACGGCCCGCATGATCTTCACCGTGCCGCAGATCATCGCTCATCTCAGCCGCTTCATCACTTTGCATGCGGGCGATATCATCACCACCGGCACTCCTCCCGGGGTGGGCATGGGCATGACCCCTCCGCAATTCCTCAAGGCAGGCGATGAAGTGCGCCTCGGTGTTGAAGGGCTGGGCGAGCAATGCCAGAAGGTCGTTGCTTATTCCAAGTAAGATGCGATCTGCCGAAGGTTTGGATAGGGCTGGGGTGCTTTGCGGCGCCTCAGCCTTTCTCTTACCCAAAGAGACGGGATAAAATGGCTTAATTGTGCGGTTCCCGTCATCTGCGACAGAGGATTACACAATCAGACTGTGTGAGTACACAACACCTGCCAGTTGCCCTGTTTTACCTGAAAAGGATTGTTATATTCAAAATATCGAAAATAACGATCCTTTTGGAGGAGACAGATCATGACCATCAAGACCAGCAAAATCGCCATTCTCTCGGCTCTTGTTGCCACCGGCCTTCTGGCCAGTCCAGTCAGCGCCGCAAGCAATGTGCCGCAACCCGTCGAGGATGCGCTGATCACTGCGTTGCAGGATGAATATCACGCAGAAGCCTTCTATGACGCCGTGATGGAAAAATTCGGCCCCGTGCGCCCCTTCTCGAACATCATCCGGGCCGAGCAGATGCACCAATCCGCTCTGATAGACATCATGACACGCTATGGCGTGGCTATTCCGGCCAATACGGAATTGAAGTCCGCTGAGATCCGCGCCGCAGTTCCTGCGACATTGGGAGAAGCCTGCTCTATCGGTGTTCAGGCTGAAATCGACAATGCAGGCCTTTACACCGATGAGCTGATGCCTGCGGTTAAGGCCTATCCGGATATCACGACCGTGTTCACGGCCTTGAGCGATGCGTCCCAGCAGAAACATCTGCCGGCATTCCAGCGCTGCTCGGCGCGATGAGCCGGTATAGGACCATATGAAAAAGGGGCCAATGGTCTGGCCCCTTTCCGATCATTTTGCGCGTTCTGATTTTAATAAATCGGATCCGGAATGATCCTCAGAATTCCTCGCGATCACGCCCTTTGAAGCGATCGGATTCCTTCATTGCATTCTTGACCATCTTGCCGAAAGCCTTGGACTTGCGGCGGCTTTGGGCAATGCTTTGGGTGTTGCGATTGTCTTCCGCTTCCAGTTTGCGCCAGCGGTCAAGGCGCGCAGCATCCAGCTCTCCGGCCTTGATGGCGGCTTGTATGGCGCAGCCGGGTTCATTCTCGTGGCGACAATTGCGGAATTTGCACTGACCTGCCAGTTCCAGAATGTCATCGAACACTTGTTCGATGCCTGTGCTTTTCTCATGCAGGCGCAGTGCACGGATGCCCGGTGTATCCACCAGCCATGCCCCGTTGATCGTCGGATGCAGGGAGCGATAGGTTGTTGTGTGCCGCCCCTTGGAATCATCCTCGCGAATATCCTGCGTGGCGTCGCTTCGGCCGGTAAAGGCATTCAACAGCGTGGTCTTGCCAACGCCGGATGATCCGACCATGGCGATGGTTTGGCCCTTGCCACACCAGGGCGCAAGCTGGCCGACCACATCGGGATCTTTGGCATTGAGCCCGAGCACATCAAGCCCGTCCATCAGGCCCTTGGCCTGATCGATATAGGGCGCGGCATCCTCGCATAGATCCACCTTGGTCAACAGCACAACAGGTGTGACATCCGCATCCCGAGCCAATGCGAGAAACCGCTCGATCCGTGCCAGATTGAAGTCATCATTGCAGGATGTCACCACAAACAGCACATCCACATTGGACGCCATCAGCTGCTCGGATACGTCGGTCCCTGCGGCGCGGCGCTTCAGTTCGGAGCGCGGTTCAAGTCGCCGGGCAATCTGATCGGTGTGATCGACCAGAACCCAGTCTCCCACGCCAAAGGCAGAGGTTGGCACCTTGTGTGGCGTGCGCAGCGAGCGTATCCCCGCTTCGCCCAGTCCAACAACGATGGACCGCTGGATTTCGGAGATCCGATAGGGAGTGAGCGTCTCAAGCTCTTCCATGTCCAATTGGCTCATGAAATGGGAGGAAAAGCCCAACTCGGAGAGCGTCCAGTTCCGCTTTGCAGCCCGTGCTGGATCAAAAGCGGTAGGATGCGTGGATTTATCCGAAGAGTCGACAGACTTTGCGGGTATATGTTTTAGAAAATCATCGAAAGACGTCATTGTCTTGCCTTATGCAATAAACTACCTGCGGCGCGAGCCTTTCGGCAGGGCCGTTTGGTCCAGGCAAGCAAGGGGAGCGCAAGGCTCAACCGCAATGTGCCCGGAAGACACTCATGACACTCATAAATACCCTCCTTTCCGACAAATTATCCGCAATGGGGTGTAACTTGCGTCACCATAGCCGAGCGTTCCGCGCTTGTCACCATCTACTGGCTGCCCATGATACGGGATCAGCAAGACTGTTGCGTGAAAGGCTCAGCTTTGTGGGGCCCAGCCATCGGGCGCCATCTCGAAGCCTTCAAACACAAAGCCCGGCGCAACCATGCAGCTAACAAGACTCCATGCGCCAGTGGATCGCGCCGATTGCCAGGCATGCCGCGGCACAATGCCCTGCGGTTGCTCACCTGCCAGAATATCCGGCCCCATGACAAGGGTCTGCTTGTCAGCTCCCTCTTGTGCTATGCTCAGCTCAAGAGGAGCGCCCGCTTGCCAGAACCACGCTTCCACCGCATCCACCCGGTGCCAATGGGAAACCTCTCCAGCTTTCAGAAGATAATAGATGACTGTGGAATGGCCGCGCCCTTCCGGGCCTTCTGTATCTCGGAAAGTCTCGACAAAATAGCCACCTTCCGGATGGGCCTGCATCCCCAGCTTTGCAATAACGGCATCGGCATCGAGCATGACGGACCTCCATAACAGAAGAAATAGCAAAAGGTTGGGTATTCGAGGGGCAAAAGAAAAGGCGCATCCTTGTGCGCCTTTTGCTTGATCAGATATCCAGGTTTGCCACGTTGAGGGCGTTGTCCTGAATGAAGTTTCGCCGGGGTTCCACATCGTCCCCCATCAGCTTGGCGAAGATGTCATCGGCATCATCGGCCTCCTGCACCCGAACCTGCAACAGGGTGCGGGCTTCCGGATCCAGTGTGGTTTCCCAAAGCTGCTCGGCATTCATCTCGCCCAGCCCTTTATAGCGCTGCATGGAAATACCCTTGCGGCCAAGAATATAGACTTCCTTGAGAAGGGAGCCCGGACCATAGATGATATATTCCTTTTCTCGGCGACGCATGACGGTGCCATAGTCGAAGTTTTCCTTGATGTCCTCCCCAAGCTTGTTGAGCTTGATGGCATCAGCGGAATTCAACAGGGCCGCGTCGAGAATTGCGGATTCCTTGACCCCTCGCACTGTGCGTTCAAAGACATAGGATCCGTCGTCGTTGACGTAGCCTTCCCAGCCGCGTTCGGTCTCTTCGGCCATCCGGTCAAGGCGTCGGCAAACCCGTGCAAGAGCTTCTTCGATAAGCTTTTCATCTTCACTGATGGCTGGATCAAACAGCCCGCTGATGGCGGATTGTTCAACAACGGCGCGATTATAACGCGAATGCAGCCCTTCCAGAGTCGATGAGAAGGTGCGCGATTCATCGAGCAGAGCCCGCAGATCGCGTCCGGCGCGCTCGATCTTTGATCCGGTCGTCAAAACGGCTTCTTCAATGCCCGTGTCGATCAGATAATCCTCGAAAGCCTGCTCATCCTTGAGATATTGCTCGGACTGGCCGCGCTTGACCTTGTAGAGCGGCGGCTGGGCAATATAGAGATGACCCTGCTCGACCAGCTCGGGCATTTGTCTGAAGAAGAAGGTAAGCAGCAGGGTACGAATGTGGGCGCCGTCGACGTCAGCATCAGTCATGATGATGATTTTGTGATAGCGCAGCTTGTCGGGGTTGAATTCATCCTTGCCAATACCGGTGCCTAGCGCCGTGATCAGCGTGCCGATTTCCTGACTGGAGAGCATCCGGTCGAAACGGGCGCGTTCTACGTTGAGGATTTTACCACGCAAGGGAAGAATGGCCTGATTGGAGCGATGACGGCCCTGTTTGGCCGATCCGCCAGCGGAATCACCCTCCACCAGGAAGAGTTCGGATTTGGACGGATCCCGTTCCTGACAATCGGCAAGCTTGCCGGGGAGCGATGCGATATCGAGCGCCCCTTTGCGGCGCGTCAATTCGCGCGCCTTGCGGGCGGCTTCGCGCGCTGCGGCTGCTTCCACCACCTTGGAGACAATCGTCTTGCCTTCATTGGGGTTCTCTTCCAGCCATTCACCAAGGGCGGCGTTGATCAGATTTTCAACGACCGGACGCACCTCGGACGAGACCAGCTTGTCTTTGGTCTGGGATGAGAATTTCGGGTCGGGCACCTTGACCGAAAGCACGCAGGTAAGGCCCTCGCGGCAGTCATCCCCACTTGGGTTGACCTTTTCACGCTTAAGCAGCCCGGAGCTTTCCGCATAGGATGTGATCTGACGTGTCAGCGCAGCGCGGAAACCGGCCAGATGGGTACCGCCGTCGCGCTGGGGAATGTTGTTGGTAAAGCACAGCACATTTTCATGATAGCTGTCATTCCACCACATGGCCGCTTCCACCGTGATACCGTCTTTTTCGGCAGAGACGGCAAGCGGCTTTTCGATCATCGGCTTCTTGGCGCGATCGAGCCATGTGACAAAGGCTTCCAGACCGCCCTCATAGAGCATTTCTTCCTGCACCTTATCCGGACCGCGATCATCGGTCAGCAGGATGCGGACGCCGGAATTGAGGAAGGCCAGCTCACGCAGGCGATGTTCCAGCGTGGCGAAGTTGAATTCGATATGGGTGAAGGTTTCCGGGCTCGGGGTAAAGGTCACCTCGGTTCCCTTTTGTCCATTGGCCGGGCCAAGCTCCTTCAGCGGGCTGACAGCATTGCCATGCTCGAAGTGGATCTCATGTTCCTTGTCATTGCGCCAGATGCGCAATTTCAGCTTGGTCGAAAGCGCATTCACCACCGAAACGCCCACGCCATGCAAACCACCGGAGACCTTGTAGCTGTTCTGGTCGAATTTACCGCCCGCATGCAGCTGGGTCATGATGACCTCGGCAGCGGAAACGCCTTCTTCATGGTGGATGTCGGTCGGGATGCCGCGTCCGTTATCCGTGACTGTCACCGAGCCGTCCGCATTGAGGGTTACGGTCACAAGATCCGCATATCCGCCCAATGCTTCGTCGATGGCATTGTCCACCACCTCGTAAACCATGTGATGCAGGCCAGAACCATCATCCGTGTCCCCGATATACATGCCCGGGCGTTTGCGAACGGCATCCAGACCTTTGAGAACCTTGATGGAATCAGCGCCATATTCGGCGTCTGCACTCTGGGGGGTGTTTTCAATATCGCTCATGCGAATCAGTCATCCTTAAGCTACGGCTAACCCTTCACTTATACGAGGTTTTTCGCCGCGTTCAACCGCTTCTCGCCATCGCAGCAAGCGATCGCGGCCTCCTGTTGTGGAGAGTTTGCTTCAGAAGGCGAAGAAGTCACTTGATACCACATAATAGTGGCAGAAATCAGCGCTTCTGTGCCCGTTCCTGCTCGGATCTGACATAAGCCAGTATCTGGGCGACTTCTGTTTGTGTCAGACCTTCCACAGGGTCCATCGGACCATAATCCCAATTGCGCTGCGGAGCACCATAATTCACGGCCTGAATGAAGGCCCGATCCGAAAGATTACCCTTGTAATAAATCCGGTTGATCAGGGCCGGACCAAAGCTCGTGCTGCGTCCTCCCACGCCATGGCAGCTGAGGCAGTTGGCATTGTATAGCTTTAGGCCTTCCTTCCTGATCTGGGCGCTATCGAGGGTGGCGATCAGCTTGTCGTCACTCTGTTTTGAAAAAAAATCGCCGGTGGTGATCAGCAACAAAAGAATGAACAGCGAGATACACATGAATATCAGGCTGCTTCTTGATTTGGCAAAAGGAATACGACGTCTTCGCGCCATAATGACCCCGTTTCTCGCTTCTTACTCTAGAGGAAGAATTGTACCACAGGAAACGTTAAAGCGTTCTGCTCGTTCTCCCAGTGGTAAAAAGATTCTGTCATCCGTTCCGGTAACGAAAGCCTGACAGCCGAGCCGGTCCAGAAGATCAAACAGCGCCAGCCTGCGGGTCTCGTCCAGATGGGCCGCAACTTCGTCCAGAAGCACCAGAGGCGTTCGTCCGGCCCGCTCGGAGACCAGATGCGCATGGGCAAGCACAATGCCCAGTAGCAACGCCTTCTGCTCACCGGTAGAACATTTGGCAGCCACCATGTCCTTGGGGCCATGCCTAACCAACAGATCGGAACGGTGCGGACCGGTCAAAGTGCGCCCGGCGGCGCGATCTCGTGGTCTTCCCTGCTGCAGTACAGAGCGATAGTGCTCTTCGCTTTCAATGGCGGGGCGCGAAAAGGCCTCGCTCTCCAGCTGCCCTTCCAGATCGAGCACGGCATTGGGAAAGGCCGTTGTGCCTTCTTCCCCATGCAAAATCGACAAGGAGCGGTTCAAAAGAGCAATCAATTCAGCCCGTGCCGTGGCAATGGCTGAACCGAATTCGGCCATTTGTGCTTCGATCCCGTCCAGCCACACGCTCTCATGGGGTGCTTCGTCAAGCAGGCGATTGCGCTGGCGCATGGCCTTTTCAAAGGCGTTGACCCGTGTACCGTGGGTCTTGTCGATGGCCAGCACCATCCGGTCCAGCCATTTGCGCCGCTCGGAGGCCGCACCCGTAAACAGGCTGTCCATCTGCGGCGTCAACCACAGCACGGAGACATGATCGGACAGGCTCTCGGCCGACTTGGCCGTGGCACCATTGATGCGGATGCGTCGTTGCAGGCTGCCGTCCGGGCCCGGCTGCAATCCGGTGCCCAGTTTGATATCGCCAGAGGGCGTATCGAGTGTAACCGAAACGGCCCAACTGCCTTCGCTCGATTGTTCCCGCGCAATCTCGGGATAGGCAACACGCCTGAGGCCTCGACCGGGAGAGAGAAAGGAAACGGCCTCAAGTAGATTGGTCTTGCCGGAGCCATTCGAGCCCGTCAACACCACATGCTTGCCATCAAGCCCGAGGCTGAGGGAGGCATAATTGCGGAAATTGGCCAGATTGATTGATGCGACCGTCACCCTGTCGACAGGCCGCTGAAGCTGGGCAGTCGGGTCTGGGCAGATCGAAGCTGTATTCAAGGCCGCATTTCCTTTGATTAGGGGACATCTGCCGCTCTCTGGAGGACGGGATGCGGCAGAAAGAATCACATGCACAAAAGAATAGGGCATTTCGAATGGAAATGCCCCATGCATCTTTCATTTTTTCGCAAGGCTTGAGCCCCTGCTAGACGCGCATCGGCATCAACACATAAAGCGTGTTGTTGTCGCCATCGTCCTGAATGAGCGTTGGCGAGCCGGAATCGGCCAGACGGAACTGGGCGCTGTCGCTTTCCAGCTGGTTGGTGATGTCCAGCAGATAGCGGGCATTAAAGCCGATTTCCATCGGATCGGATTCATATTCAACGGTCAGCTCATCGGTTGCCGTGCCGGAATCCGGGTTGGAAACCGAAAGCACCAGACTGTTGGGCTGCAGGCTGAGCTTGACGGCGCGTCCGCGTTCGTTCGACACGGTAGACACACGGTCAACAGCCTGAGCGAACAGGGCATTTTCGATCTTCATGACCTTGTCGTTGCCCTTGGGAATCACCTTCTCATAGTCAGGGAAGGTGCCGTCGATCAGCTTGGAGGTCAGCACCACCGGACCGATTGTCAGGCGGATCTTGGTTTCGGACAGCTCAACCGCAATGTTGGCTTCCGGATCCTCGATCAGCTTCTGCACTTCAGACACAGTCTTGCGTGGAACGATAACCCCCGGCATGCCCTGAGCACCGGCAGGCGCGGGCAGTTGGGCTTGTGCCAGACGGTGGCCATCGGTGGCAACGGCACGCAGCACTGAGGCGCCATCGATATCAAGGCTATGCACATAGATACCGTTGAGATAATAGCGGGTTTCTTCGGTTGAGATCGCAAACTGGGTGTGATCGATCAACTTCTTCAGATCCAGCGCCGGAATGGTGAAATGATGCGAAAATTCACCAGCCGTGATATCAGGAAAATCCGTGACCGGCAGGATCTGTAAGGTGAAATGCGCGCGACCGGCAATGATGGCCAATGCGGTCTGTTCTTCGTTGGTTTCCAGCGTGACCTGCGATCCGTCCGGCAATTTGCGCACAATGTCATAAAGCATATGCGCCGGAACGGTGGTTGCTCCGCCGATCTCTACCATCGCCGGCGCCGTTTCCAGCACTTCCAGATCAAGGTCGGTTGCCTTGAAAACCAGATCGCCACCTTCTGCACGCAGCATCACGTTGGACAGGATCGGAATAGTGTTACGCCGTTCAACAACCCGGTGGACATGGTTTAGAGACTTCAAAAGGGTTGCCCGTTCGAGAGTGACTTTCATATCCCAAATTCCCTACATCAATACATCAACTATTTTTGCCCATACCATGCCCTGCAATGGCGGGGAAGCAACTTTGACCCTTCTTCCCTGATAAGGCAAGGGGATCGACCCGATTCAGGCGCGATCCCCTCATATTTCTTCCACATGTCAGCGGCAATTTACCTGCATGATCAAGCGTAATACCGTTCGGAACCGCTATTCGGCGATGTTCCGTTTCAGCATTTCGATTTCCTGCTGCAAGGTATTGTCCGAAGATGCCAGCTCCTCGATCTTGCGTACCGCATGCAGCACCGTGGTATGGTCCCGGCCACCAAAGCGACGTCCGATTTCCGGCAGGGAGCGTGGCGTCAGCATTTTGGAAAGATACATTGCAATCTGGCGCGGACGCACGATGGTGCGGGTCCGGCGAGAAGACAAAAGATCAGAGCGGGATACATTATAGTGCTTGGAAACAACGCGCTGAATGTCTTCGATGCGAATGCGGCGCGGTTCCTTGGAGCGGATCAGATCCTTGAGTGCCTGTTCGGCCATCTCAATGGAGATCGGAGCCCCGGTCAGTTGGTTATGGGCCATCAGGCGGTTGAAGGCACCGTCCAGATCACGGCCGTTGGAGCGGATGATGCCAGCCACATGATCAAGCACCAGCTCCGGAATGGTCAGATTCGGATCCCGACGCGCAGCCTGCGTGGCGCGATCAGACAGGATAGACCGGCGCAGCTCTTTCTCAAGCGGCTGCAATTCGCTGACCAGACCACCAGCCAGACGCGAGCGGACGCGCTCGTCGAGGCTTTCCAGCTCGACCGGAGGACGGTCGGCAGCAACCACCACCTGACGGGCGCCGTCAATGAGGCTGTTGAGCGTATGGCAGAATTCCTGCTGGATGCTCTTGCCCTGAAGGAATTGCAGGTCATCGATCAGCAGAATGTCGATGTCTCTCAGCGTATCCTTGAAATCAATCGCAGCCTGACTCTTCAACGCCTGAACAAAACTATACATGAAGCGTTCGGCAGTCAGATAGAGAACACGCGCGGTCGGGTTCGACTTCTTGGCTTCCCATGCAATCGCCTGCAACAGATGGGTCTTGCCCAGACCAACGGAGGCATGCAGGAAGAGCGGGTTGAAGGAAACCGGCTGGCCGGGCTGGGCCATGGCCACCTGTTTGGCCGCAGCGTGAGCCAGCGTGTTGGACTGGCCGACAACAAAGGTTTCGAATGTCAGGCGCGGATCAAGCGGAGAGCCGCCCAACTGATCCTGTTCCTGCCCCATGGCAGCCGCCGCTGAAGGACGCGCAAAACCGGAATCCTTGTTGGCCGCTTCTGCAGACTTGGCCGGAGCCTTGTTCTGGACGGTCTTCGGCCGCACAGCTCCGCGCACATAAAGGTCGATGCGGCGCACTTGCTCGCATTCCTCGCGCCACAGGGCCATCAGCAGATCGCCATAGTGCGACTGAATCCAGGATTTGAGGAATCGGGTGGAAACGGAAAGAATAACCAGTCCGTTCTGCTCATCCTCAATTTCTACACTGGCAAACCAGCTTGAAAATACGTCTTCTCCGAGTTCCGCACGAAGTCTTTTCTTCACGCGTTCCCATTCTTCTTTGCCCACTTTCACCGAAGGCTCCTCTTTTCGGGAGTCAGCCTCGGGAAAAGCCTGATGAGTCGCCGCACTCATCTCCATGTCAACATTTCCCTTTGTGGCCGTCTGCTGTATTGTCATTTTGTTGTTCTAGCCTAATAGCCGCCAAAAACAGCTGTTTCCTTGATAAGCCGCAATTCTGGTGAGTTTATCTCGCTCTTCTTGTTGCAGCCAATTTGAATTTTTATTCCAAGCTACCGGTTCCGGCAATTCGAAAAACATCGCGAAGACGTTCAGAATTGTCGCCAGGGCAACCCTGCGTGCTTCCATCCGTTGCAACTGGATCGGTGCAACGTATCGTCCAGATCGCCTTCAAAGCCTGACGCGACATTGTAGCAAGGGCCATCCCATTTGGGTGTCATCTCGATCGCCGCATGTTGGGAGCGGGCGCCTGAGCGACACAGAAAATAGATCGGACTGTCCTTTGCCACCTTCCGGTTTTCAAGCTCGGCCAGTAGCCGTTCGGCAAAATCGCCATGAACGCTCATGTCGGGATAGGAGAGCCATTCCACCAGAAGCACGTCCCGATCAGGCTGGTCCAGCACGGGAATGCCGACATAGGACCATTCTGCATGGGTACGCACGTCTACGAGTACGGCTTCAGGATCCTGGGACAGGGCCTTCCAGGCTGTCAGTACGTCAATGTCGCCTGCGTAAGATGCCGTTTTACTCAAAGACAAACACTCCTGTTCGGGTGACATCAAGCCACCAGATGATGGTACTGCATGAACCTGTCCATGGGCATGGCCGTGCTTTGGATACGGCCCGTGCTCCGACACGGCAAGAACCTGAAAAGTCATCCATACATCCTGCTGCCCACAAGACATGAAGGCCTAAATGCCTTCTTAATGACTGGAATGACTTCCCGCTATGGTTGTCAGTTTTGATTTCAAAAATGCCTTCGGGCTTTTTGCTCTTCTATAGCAACCATGTCCCTGCGATATCCGACCATACACAGCCGGGGAGGGGCGTGCAAGAAGAACGAAATCAGATTCTTTGTCCCCGTTGGCCTCAATCAAACCGAGCAGAATGCGCCAATTTTTTCTTGACCGGGCTATCCCTTTGCGACTCTTCAGATTCTGTCACCATTCGGTAACATTATGCAGATTCATTGCAGCGGAATTTTTTTTTATCGACTCCGATATTGACCAAAAAGAGAATCGTTGTTGAGATTTTCTTAAGTCTCGAATTTTCAGTCAAGACTTTGAAAAATATGAATTTTTAGATTCGTTGGTCAAAAAGGGAGCGATTGCTTCGGATTCGTTCAAACTATCGATCCATATTGCCATTTTATGACGTTTCCTGCTTGTCGTCACAAAAAAGCCCGGCCAAAACCGGGCTTTCAGGCATAGGAAACCGTTCTTAAGCAGCCAACGCCTTAACACGTTTGCTCAGACGGGAGATTTTTCGAGAAGCGGTATTGGCATGAAACACACCTTTGGCAACGGCGCGCATCATTTCAGACTGGGCCTTGCGCAGAGCTTCGGAAGCGGCAGCCTGATCGCCAGCAGCGATGGCTTCTTCAACGAAACGGATATAGGTGCGAACGCGCGTACGACGTGCTTTGTTGGTTGCAGTCTTACGAGCAATTTTACGGGTCGCCTTTTTGGCGGAAACTGTATTGGCCATTGAGCCTATCCTTGTTTTCCATGCGGAGCCTTACCGGTCCGCTCATGCCGCTACATCACAACAGCCCTCAAATCTGTACAGGCCAGGAAGGACGAGCAGCCAACCTTAGCAAAGCGGAGATGCGCTCTGCTTTCTCGAAATGATATGAATGATAAAGGCCAAAAGGCCCTTGCTGCATATCGACAGCAAAAGGCGGCACATAAGGGCCGCCCGTTGATCCGCGCTTATAGTCAAACTTGTTTGCCGCGTCAACCATTCTGATCGACGAAAAGGCGCAGAAACCGGCCTTTTTCGGATTCATGAAAGATTAACCCGTTATCCGCTTTGATCTTCAAGCGCGCATCGGTGTGTTTGGCGCCCCCCGACCGATGGCCTCCAGAACATCGCTCAGGAACCGGCCCAGATTGTCGGTCACATGATGAACATAAGGCACCTGCGTGCTTTCGGCCTCCCAACGACCATGAAAAACTTCCCGCATCTGGTCAGGTACAATAAGCACACATGTCATGCCCAGCGCGTCCGGAACCTCGAGATTGCGCGCCAGATCCTCGAACATGGCCGAGCGGTTCGGATTAATGCCGGTCTGCTCCAAAAGTCGTTCATAGGGCGTGCGATTGGGTTTGGGCTCAAGCCCCGCCCACACGATATCGAAGACGTCATCGAAATAGTCGGTAATGCCCAAGCGCTCGGACACCTTGCGGGCATGGTCTTTCGTGCCGTTGGTATAGATATAGCGTTTGCCGGGCAGGGAACAGAGCGCCTGACCCAAGAGCGGGTCGGGTTCCACAACGCTGTGGTCGATGTCGTGTACATATTCAAGAAAGTCATCGGGCGCGATGTCATGCTCGATCATGAGGCCGCGCAGCGTGGTGCCATATTGCTTGTAATAGCTATGGCGCAGATGGGATGCGTCATCAAGCGTCAGGCCCAGCAGATTGGAGACGAACTCATTCATCTTCACTTCCATCTGCGCGAAAAGATCGATATGGCGTGGATAGAGCGTATTATCCAGGTCGAAGATCCAACTGTCGATATCCCTGAAACTCTCCAGCAAATTGGTGCCGGAGCCGTGATCGCTTTGCATTTAGATCTCCAATAGTCTTCATTTGCCCAAAGGGTCTTATCCTGCATAGAAGCAGGAAACGATCCGGGACAATGCCACGAATAAGAGCATAAACCAAGCGGGCGACGTGGCTTAGTGAAAAATTGCTCACTTTCTGATCTTGAGGGAAAGCCCTTGCCAAGGAGCAAAAGCCCTGCATTAGATGGATCCGATAGATATTAGTGCGTGGCATGGCCCAAAAAGGCCATTTTCTTCAGATCGGTATAGGCTATCATGGCATGGGGTGGCCGCCATGAAAAGACAAGCGGGCAAGAGATCAAGGGCAATCTGAATGGACGATAGGACGCAGAACCACAAGGACAGTGAGGCCCATGGCCTTCTGGTCCGCTCGGCGAAGGGGCAATCGGCGGGTAGCGGCAAGGAGAATGGTTATCCCAGCTTCGGATTGTCGACCAAGCTATTACTGCTGACCATCGTGTTCGTCATGCTCAGCGAAATTCTGATCTTCGTGCCCTCCATTTCCAAATTCCGGGCCGACTGGATCACGCGCAAGCTGGAACTGGCAGAAGTGGCGGCGCTGATCTACACCAATGCCTCTGATGATCTGAAAGACAAGGCCATCGAGCAAGAGCTGCTCAATCGCTTGAATGTTCAGACCCTTGGCTTGCGCAATCATGGCGAACGGCGCCTGCTGGCCATGGTCGATATGCCCGGCAAGATCATGCGCGATGACAATATCCAGACCATGGGGCCGCCGGAATTGATCGCGGCTGCCTTTGACACGCTGTTGTTCGGAAAAGGGCGCACTATCCGCGTGGTCGCCCAGACCAAGGACAATCAGGGCATGGTGGAAATGGTCTTTGACGAGACCGGATTGCGCGGCGACATGATTCGCTTTTCCATCAACATTCTTTTGCTATCGCTCGTTATTTCTGTGATGACAGCCGGTTTGGTCTATCTGTCGCTCCGCGCTTTACTGGTGCGGCCCATTCTGGGGCTTCTGGACAATATGGCCCGCTTCACCTCCAACCCCGAAGATACCAACGCTGTCATCAAGCCGTCCGAGCGGCGCGATGAAATCGGAATGATCGAGATGCAGTTGGGTGAGATGGAGGGCATTCTTGCCAACACGCTGCACAAGCAGCGTCGCCTAGCCGATCTCGGATTAGCTGTCTCCAAGATCAATCATGATCTGCGCAACATCATCGCCTCGGCGCAGCTCTTTTCCGATCGTCTGTCGATATTGGATGATCCAACCGTGCAAAGGGTGGTGCCCAAGCTGATGGGAACGCTGGATCGTGCGGTCGACTATTCTCGCGCGGTTATGTCTTACGGAAAGGCGCAGGAAGCGCCGCCAGACAAGCGGCTGCTGAATCTATATCAGCTGGGCGAGGAAATGCGCGACCTGCTGGATCTGTCTGAAGCATCGCGCCTTACCTTCTCGAACCATATCCCGAAGGATCTTGAGGTCTATGCCGACCCGGCCCAATTGTTCCGGGTTCTGATGAATCTGTGTCGCAACTCGGTGGATGTGATGCAGGGACGCAAGGAAGAAGCGGTGATTTGCAGGTTGGATCTGTTTGCCCGTATCGAAAATGACAGGACCATCATAGAAGTATCTGATACCGGCCCCGGTGTTCCCGAGGTCGCACGGGCGCATTTGTTCAGACCGTTTCAGGGCTCGGTGCGCAAGGGCGGTACGGGGTTGGGGCTTGCCATCGCCGCAGAAATCGTTCGCGCCCACGGAGGTGCCATCCGTCTTCTCGACCGCAGTCCCGGCGCTCATTTTGAAATCAGCCTGCCCAGAGATTAAAGGCTTCAGATCGGGGCGGACAAGAGATTGGTCAACAAAAAGGCCAGGGCGCTTGGCAGGCCCTGACCCTTCCTTGAAGGAGCCAAAAGTCACGCGGTGATCTTAGAGATCCTTCTTGGAGAAATACCAGTCAACGGTCTCATAGCCTTCGGATGCGCGGGCATTGGCGCCTTCAACCGTGGACGGCGGCGGAACAATGACCTTGTCGCCCGGCTGCCAGCCTTCCGGCGTTGCCACCTTGTTGGCGTCTGATGTCTGCAGGGCAGCCAAAAGACGGGCAAATTCCGGAATAGAACGTCCGTTGGACATCGGATAATAGACCATGGCACGCAGGATGCCTTTCGGGTCGATAAGGAAGGTTGCCCGCACCGCAGAGGTGTCGCTTGCACCCGGATGGATCATGCCATAGGCCTTGGCAACGGTCATTGAAATGTCATCGATGATCGGGAACTGGATATCAACGCCCCAGTTCTCCTTGATGCTGCGCACCCAGGCGATGTGGGAATGGATGCTGTCGATCGACAGTCCGAGCAATTCACAGTTCATTTCCTGAAACTGGTCATAGGCTTTGGCAAAAGCCATGAACTCGGTTGAGCAAACGGGTGTAAAGTCGGCCGGGTGGGAGAACAGGATCAGCCATTTGCCTTCATAATCGGACAGTTTCTTGACGCCGGCGGTTGTCGGAGCGCAGAAATCCGGTGCGGGTTTATTCAGTTGCGGGAAAGCCGGGGCCTCTACCGGCGCTTCAATTTCTGTCATGTAAAATACTCCTTTTAAGTTACGCTAAGTGCGTCCATTGCTGTTGACGGCACAGTAGCAGCAGTCTAATTATTAGTGAAATGAGTTATTTTTGACGTTTTAATCGAAAAAAACGATAACTGACATGATCCCATCTCTGCGCCAGTTAACCTTCCTGATTGCCTTAGCGGATGAATTGCATTTCAGCAATGCGGCGAAGCGTTGCAATGTGACGCAATCAACCCTCAGCGCCGGGTTGAAAGAGCTTGAAGCTATATTGGGCGTGACACTGGCCGAACGCTCCAAGCGCTCCGTGATCATGACGCCCATCGGCCGCAAGATTGTCGAGCAGGCCCGCAAGATCCTGACAGATACCCAGCATCTGGTGGAAACGGCCGCGTTGGAAGCCGAGGCGATGGCCGGCGACATGCATCTTGGTGTCATTCCGACCGTCGGCCCCTTTCTGTTGCCGCGTCTGCGGCCCCTGTTGCGTGATGAACATCCCCGTCTGCGGCTCTACTTGCGTGAGGAATTGACCGACCAACTGCTTGAAGGACTCAGAAGCGGGCGGCTTGATGTGGCTCTCATTGCATTGCCCCACGATGTGGGCGATCTGGAGACACAGGAACTGTTTGAAGACGGCTATCACCTTGTCGCACCGCTGGACCATGAGTTGGCCTGCAACAGTCTGGCCGATGGTACAATGCTCAAAAACGAGCCTCTTATGCTGCTGGAGCGTGGCCATTGCTTACAGCAACATGCCTTGTCTGCCTTTCCGGGGTTGCTGAACAAGGATGTGGAGTTTGATGCCACCAGCCTGGCCACCCTGTTGGCCATGGTGGAAGAAGGGCTGGGCTCGACGCTCATCCCCAATGTGGCCATTGATGCCGGATTGACCAAGGCGCATGATGTGGTCGAGATCGATTTGCCAACCTCCCTGCCCCGCAAGATCACTCTGGTCTGGCGCAAATCTTCTACTCGCAAAGATGATTTCCGGGAGCTGGGGGACTTGATCATCAAGGCCAGAGAGAGCCTGAGGAAGGAAAAGCAAAGCCGTCAGGATGAGAGACCCGCATGACACGCGACGAATTTGATACCCATTGCGCCACCCTCCACCACGCCACCAATGTGGTGCAGTGGGGTGGCTGCTCTGTCTGGAAGATTGGCGGCAAGATCTTCGCGCTCTGCGCACCAGAGACAAAAGACGGCAATCATCCCAAAATCAGCTTCAAATGCTCTGATATGGTCTACGAAATTCTGCGCGATGAGCCAGGCATCATTCCCGCTCCCCATCTGGCGCGGGCCAAATGGGTTCAGCTCACTGCGCCCGACGCCATGAGTGATGAGGATATTAAGCAGCATCTGGATGTGGCCTACGAGATCATTGTGGGCAAGTTGACCCGCAAGATTCGCGCAGAGCTTGGCCTTTCTGATGGGGCGAATCGGATCTGAAACGATCCGGCTGAAGAATCGGGTTGAAATTGCGATATCAAGGACTTGACCCTGTGATGGGGTTTTGCCAAAATCCTGTCTGTAAACCTTTCGGCGCTGAGCGCGGTCATCCTGTCGGAATTTGACGCCCTGTCATTTCAACCGGCATCGAGGAGGGCAACCGCGGCGCACAGCCCGGACGTTCACATCGAACATGGTTTCATGGTCACGACTCCGGGCTGATCAGACCGGAGATACAGTGATGAAAACCATTATCGAACCCTTCCGCATCAAATCGGTAGAACCCATTCGCATGACCACGCGTTCTGAACGCGAGGCAAAGCTAAAGGCTGCCAACTATAATCTCTTCGCGCTCAAATCCGAAGACGTGATCATCGATCTTCTGACCGATTCGGGAACAGGCGCCATGAGCGCCGAGCAATGGGCCGCCGTGATGCGTGGCGATGAGAGCTACGCCGGCTCTCCCTCTTATTATCGGTTCCGAGATAGTGTTCAGGAGCTGATGCCCTTTGAGCATATCATCCCGACGCACCAGGGGCGCGCGGCAGAGGCGATTCTGGTTTCCATCTTTGGCGGTGTGGGCAAACATGTGCCTTCCAACACCCATTTCGATACCACGCGCGGCAATATCGAGGCATCGGGCGCCGAGGCTTATGATCTGGTGATCGAAGAGGGCAAGGACCCCGCTTCGCTTTATCCCTTCAAGGGCAATATGGATCTTGGCAAGCTGAAGGCTTTTCTGGAGGAGAAGGGCGACAGCGTACCCATGGTGATGATCACCATCACCAACAATGCTGGCGGAGGTCAGCCCGTGAGCCTTGAGAATATCCGTGGTGTCGCGGCGCTGGCCCATGAATATGGCAAGCCCTTCATCATTGATGGCTGCCGCTTCTCGGAAAATGCCTGGTTCATCAAGCAACGCGAAGAAGGTCAGCAGGACCGCTCCATCAAGGACATCGTACGCGATTGTTTCTCGGTGGCTGATGGCATGACCATGAGCGCCAAGAAGGACGCTTTCGGCAATATCGGTGGCTGGATTGCCTTCAACAACGATTCGCTTGCGGAACAAGCCCGCGTTCGCCTCATTCAGACGGAAGGCTTCCCCACCTATGGTGGCCTGGCCGGACGTGATCTGGAAGCTCTGGCACAAGGCCTGCACGAGATTATCGATGAGGACTATCTCAGATATCGCATCCGCACCAACGAATATATCATCGAAAAACTTGATGCCCTTGGCATTCCGGTGGTCAAGCCGGCCGGTGGTCACGCGGTGTTTGTCGATGCCAAAAGCTGGTTGCCCCATATCGATCCGCTAAAATACCCGGCCCATACCGTGGCCTGCAAGCTCTATGAGATTGGCGGCATCCGCTCTTGCGAAATCGGGTCGGTGATGTTTGGTCGTCAGACCGACGGCTCGGAAAAGCCCGCCGCCATGGAACTGGTGCGCCTTGCCTTCCCGCGTCGCACCTATACTCAATCCCACGCAGATTATGTGGTGGAAGCCTTTGAACAACTGGCCGCTGAAAAGGATCAGCTCAAGGGGTTCAAGATCATCAGGGAACCAAAACTGATGCGGCATTTCACCTGCAGCTTCGCACCTCTGGACGGCTAACTCCGACTGGGCCATCCTGATTGTGCGAAGGCGCGCCAGCCCAATTTGCTGGCGCGCCTTTTCTTTTAACAATTTAATTCCTTACTTTAGCTGAAAGCACAGATCACCGTGTTCACCTCGCCCAACCAAGAAGACTTGTCCAATTTTCAATTTTGAAGTGGGAATTGCTAAGGTCGAAATACGACTTTGCCAATTCTGAGCACTGAGGCATTCCATTCCTTCTCGACAAGCGATGAGGAGTATGTCTGCACAAGAGCTGTTAGCTTTTCTAACACATACGTTTTCAATATCATGAAGATAGTTTTCAACAACTTCATCAGTCGTATAGCTGCGGTTTCTGCGGTTATGAAATAGATGCTTTGATTGTTTTGGTTCGGCGTCTCGTATAGTCGAGATGCCATGGTAATATCCGCTTTGATTCAGTGCTTCAGCAATCTCTCTTTGCGCAGCGTTTCGAATTGAAGTGACCTCAATTCCAACGGGTTGATGGCTTTGCATGAAAATCCTGCAGTCTGGCGCTTCAGAGCTGACACTAAATTGGATCTGGCTGTCAAACGGCTTGGCATAATTTAGGTATCTTTTTACAGGAACAATTTCAGATTCGAGAACTTTAAATGAAGGGCTTTTTCCATTGGCTCTGTCTCCACTACGCCGATGAATGTAATGGTCTCTGATGCAGATCTGTTTTTCCAACTCCTCAAGCATGCTCAGGAATGCAGGGACAGGCATCTTTGATTGGATCGCCTTATAGAAGTCGCCAAGGTAATCATAGTTTTCCATGCAGGAATGGTAACAGATTCGATGGAAATCGAACGCTCCAATGTAATTACTTTTGTTCCATGCAATTTTGTCATGAGAGCGATGAGCTGATCATCTTTGAATTACTCAAAAGAGACACCCATATCCAGAATATGCGAAGCGCAAGAGGATCCTTTGAGATCGCTTCAGGCGCTTTCAGAAATCAATCAATAAGAGCAGTGATCGTTGCACCGCTGAGGGAAAAAGATTTCGCCAGTCTCTCAACTGATCAACCGCTCGACTCAACACAATAAGCCCGACGGTCTGGATGGTCTTCAAAACCAGCGGCCATCAAGGTCAAAGGGCAAGAAAAATAAGGAGAGGAAAGATCATGGCATATGCAACGATTAATCCATATAACGGCGAACAGGTAGCGTCCTTCCCCGATGCGACGGATGCAGAAGTAAGCGCAGCCATCGACAAGGCGCATAATGCCTTCTTGGCCTGGCGCGAAACCGGCTTTGCCGAGCGGGCAAAGATTCTGCAAAAGGCTGCCGATCTGCTGCGCGCCGACGCCGACGAGCATGCAAAGCTCCTGACCCTTGAAATGGGCAAGATTACTGCTGAAGCCAAGGCTGAGGTTGAGCTCTCCGCCAAGATCCTTGAATATTACGTCCGCAACGCAGAAAAGCTTCTCCAGCCGCGCAAGCTACCAGTGCTTGACCCTGCTGAAGGCGATGCGACGCTGGTGCATGAACCGCTCGGCGTCCTGCTGGCCATTGAGCCTTGGAACTTCCCTTACTATCAGATCGCCCGTATTCTCGCACCGCAGCTGTCTGCCGGTAATACGCTTCTGCTCAAGCATGCGTCCAACGTGCCTCAGAGCGCCGCCCGCTTTGAAAAACTGATGAAGGAAGCCGGTCTGCCAGAAGGGGCCTTTACCAATCTTTATGCAACCCGCTCCCAGATCGAAATGATCATCAACGATCCGCGTGTGCATGGCGTGGCCCTCACAGGCTCCGAAGCGGCTGGTTCCGTTGTGGCGGCTCAGGCCGGTAAGGCGCTCAAGAAGTCCACCATGGAACTGGGTGGCGCCGACGCTTTCGTCGTGCTCAAGGATGCAGACATTGACAAGGCCGTGGATTGGGCCGTCTTTGGTCGCCACTGGAACGGCGGGCAGGTCTGTGTTTCTTCCAAGCGCATGATCATCGAGGATTCGGTCTATGACGAATTCCTCGAAAAATACAAGGCTGGCGTTGCCAAACTGGTGGCAGGGGATCCGTTTGACCCGAACACTACTCTTGCGCCGCTTTCTTCCCAGAAGGCTGCTGATGATGTGAAGGAACAGATCAGGAAGGCCGTTGCCAAAGGGGCAAAAGCCGAAGAAGTCGGTCCTGCCGTTCCCACCAAGGGGGCCTTTGTGCAGCCAACCATCCTGAGTGATCTGGGCGAAGAGAATGAAGCCCGTTACTGGGAATTCTTCGGTCCGGTTTCCATGCTCTTCAGGGCAAAGGACGAGGCAGACGCAGTCCGCATCGCCAATGATACCCCGTTTGGTCTAGGTGGCTCGGTCTTCACCAAGGATGAAAAACACGGCGCAGACGTGGCCGCGCAGATTTCTACCGGCATGGTCTTTGTGAATCATCCAACCAAGGTTGAGGCTGACCTGCCATTTGGCGGTATCCGCCGCTCTGGCTATGGTCGCGAATTGCTGGACCTCGGCTTGACCGAGTTTGTCAACCACAAGCTGATTGACGTTGTCGATATCGACGCGGCCTTCTGATCCGGCGCAAAAGCCATTTATTGACCCTCTTTATTATAGAGCCCGTTCAGTTGACTGAGCGGGCTCTTTTCATGAGGGCAAGCGCTTAAAGGATCGGCAAAGTCGCACGGATATGGTCCGCCAATGCAGAGACTGCAGCGGAAGGACGCTGATCGGCCAGTTCCAGCGTAATGCCAATGGAAGGAAGACGAGGCAGATCATCTGTGATGATGCGCAGATCCTGTGGCACGGCGCTGCGGGTGAGAACGCTGATGGCGTGGCCCGAGCGGGCAATGGCCAGAAGACCGGCCAGACTGTTGCTGGCATAGGCCACGCGATAGCGCCGGTTGATCGCCTCCATCACGGTGCAGGCCGCCCGATAGTCGATCGTGCTCGGAGTGGGCAGGGCGAGCGGTAGAATCGGAGCCGAAAGGATCGCTGGCGCAGCTTCATTGGCCACCCAGACCAGCTGCTCCTTGCGAATAACCCCGTCCGCCGTGGCCGAAGGCAGGGAGACCAGCGCCATATCCAACAAGCGCTGCTGCAATTGCGGCCTCAGATCTGTTGACGGGGCGCAGGCCAGCCTCAAATCGATGTCCGGATAGCGCGTGCAAAAGCTGCCCAGAAGCTGGGGTAAGAAGGCGCTCGCATAATCCTCTGTACAGCCAAGGCTGATCGAACCGCGCAAGGTGGTTCCGGTCATATCCATCAGGATTTCGTCATGCTGGGTAAGAAGAGCCTCGGCATGCACCAGCAATTTCTCGCCCGCTGCCGTTAGCCTGACGCCCGCGCCGGTGCGATGCAGAAGCGGTTTACCGAGTTGATCCTCCAAACGATGCATCTGCATGCTGAGCGCCGACTGTGTGCGCCCGACCTGCTGGGCGGCAAGGCTGATGGAACCGGTTTGCGCGACAATGACGAAATTTTTCAGCAAGGCGATGTCGAGTGACTGCATGATATAAGTCCGATTGATATCTGAATTTAGTATTATCAATTTGCCTGAATTTGCAAGCCTTGCTAAGGCTGGTTGCGCAATAAAAACATCGCCCCGATACCAGAGAGAAACAGCATGTCCTTAAATGATGATCCGGCCTTTTGGAGCCGCGCCAACGACCATTTGATCCGCTATGGCTCTGCCTTTGAAAAACTGATCATCGAGCGCGCCGAAGGCAACTATGTCTATGACGCCGATGGCCGCGCCATTCTCGATTTCACCTCCGGCCAGATGAGCGCCCTGCTTGGTCATTCCCATCCGGATATCGTCTCCACCGTCAACAAACAGATGGCGACGGTTGCCCATCTTTTCTCCGGCATGCTCTCTCGTCCGGTTGTGGATCTTGCCAGCCGTTTGGCCGAGCTTGCACCAGGGCTGGATCGTGTGATGCTGGTGACCACCGGCGCCGAGTCCAACGAAGCCGCCATCCGCATGGCCAAACTGGTGACCGGTGGCCATGAGATCGTTGCTTTTGCCCAGAGCTGGCATGGCATGACGGGTGCGGCTGCTTCGGCCACCTATAGCGCGGGTCGCTTCGGCTATGGGCCTGCGTCCGTTGGCTCTTTCGTCATTCCAGCCCCAGACACCTACCGTCCGCGCTTTACCAATGCCGATGGCAGCCTTGATTGGCAGACCGAGCTGGATGACGCCTTCCGCCTCATCGATTGCCAGACTTCGGGCAAGCTGGCCGCCTTCATCGCAGAACCGATCCTTTCAAGCGGTGGCATCATCGAATTGCCGCTTGGCTATCTGGCTGCTCTGAAAAAGAAATGCGAAGAGCGCGGCATGCTGCTCATCCTTGATGAAGCCCAGACCGGCGTTGGCCGGACCGGCACCATGTTTGCCTTCCAGCGCGATGGCGTTACGCCCGACATTATGAGCCTGTCCAAGACCCTTGGCGCAGGCCTGCCGCTGGCAGCGATCATGACGAGCAAGGAAATCGAAGAAAAGGCCCATGAACGCGGCTTCCTCTTCTACACCACCCATGTGTCCGATCCGCTGCCCGCTGCCATCGGCAACACGGTGCTGGATGTGGTCGCTCGGGATGGCTTGGTTGAAAAGGCAACCGAACGCGGCGCCCAGATGCGCAATGGTCTTTTGGAGCTGCAAAAACAGTTCAATTGCATCGGCGATATTCGCGGACGCGGCCTGCTGATCGGGCTGGAAGTGGTCAAGGATCAGGAAACCAAGGCTCCGGGCTATGAGCTGGGTACTAAAATCATGGAAGAAGCGATGCGGCGCGGCCTCTCCATGAATGTGGTCAAGCTGCCGGGCATGGGCGGCGTCTTCCGCATTGCCCCGCCGCTGACGGTGTCCGCCGAAGAAATCGACAAGGCCCTCAACATCATCTCCGATTCGATGGCCGCTGCCACGAAATAGGGTGCAAAAGACGAATCCGCTGCGAATGGTGCGAAACCCTTCCGCAGCGGGTTTTTCATGGCGTCTGCATTTTGGTAGCGCTTTAGCGCTCAAGCAGATTTTCTACCGCCCTGGTCAGCAGCTTGAGATCATCCGGGCGGGAGAGGCGATGATCGCCATCCTTGACCAGCGTCAGCTTGACATCGTCACGCGCCAGACGGGCAACCAGATCGACCGATGAATGCCAGGGAACAGCGTCGTCCTTGACCCCTTGCAGGATATGCACCGGACAACCGGTTTCGATCAGATCATCGCCCAACAGATGAGCCTTGCCATCTTCGATCAGTTTGGCGGTGATTTCATAAGGGCCGTCATCATAGGCACTTGGGCGCCGGAAAATGCCTGTTTCTGCCATTTCGGCCTTGGCGGCTTCGTCAAAATTGTCCCACATCAGCGCCTTGGTCATATCGATTGCCGGAGCGATCAGAACAAGGCCCTTGATGCGGCTTTTTTCAAGCCCGACCTGTGCGATATGCGCTCGGGTGAGCAACAGGGCGAGCCAACCGCCCATGGATGAGCCGCAGATGATTTGCGGTCCGTCTGTCTTTTCATCGAACACCGCAAGGCTTTCGGCGAGCCATCGCGAGATGGTGCCATCCAGAAAGTCACCACCGGAGACGCCATGGCCGGAATAGTCAAAACGGGTGAAGGCGGAGCCATTTTCTGTGGCCCATTCATCCAGACACTGCGCCTTGTCCCCTTCCATGTTGGACTTGTAGCCATTCATCCAGAACAGCCCCGGTTGGCCCGCTTTTGCGGCCAATCGCTGTTTGAAGGCAATTTCGCGGGGATGGTCCCCCTCAACCAAGGGGTTTCCGACAAGGAAGGTTTGCTTTTGGGGGGCTGACATTGTTATGTCTCCGGGAAAGAAATCAAACGGCACCGTTGGCAAGCGCGGCGACGGGGATGCCAGTTACATAGCGCGGTGGACCGCATGACGAAAGCCCCAACAATTCTACAGGTTATTCCTTGGCTCGATTCCGGTGGCGTAGAGCGCGGAACGGTGGATATCGCAGCTGCGATAACCAGCTCTGGCGGCAAGGCTCTGGTGGCCGCTGAAGCAGGGCGGCTGCTGCCCGAATTGGAAGAGGTGGGCGGACGCCTGTTGCCGCTCAAGGGGCGTAGCAAGAATCCGTTGCGGATTCTCTTCTCCAATGCCAAAGCCATCGAGCGCATGATCCGAGAGGAAGGGGTGGATCTCGTCCATGCCCGCTCTCGTGCCCCTGCATGGAGCGCCTATATTGCTGCCCGGCGCGCCGGTGTGCCCTTCGTGACCACCTATCACGGCGCCTACAGCCAGAAGGGGCGGTTGAAGGCCTTCTATAATTCGGTCATGGCCAAAGGCGATATTGTGATCGCCAATTCCCATTACACGGCTCGGCTGGTCATCGGGCGCAATCCGGATGCGGAAAACCGGACGATGACCATTCACCGCGGTGTCGATATGGATCTTTTCGATCCACAAAAGATTTCTGACGAGCGGATTCAAGCCCTGCGCAGCAAATGGGAATTGGATGCCCGCCCCGTGATGATCCTTCCCTCAAGGCTGACGCGCTGGAAGGGGCAGAGTTTCATCATTCCGGTGATGGGGGCGCTCAAGAAAGCCATCGGGCCAACCTTCCAATTGCTTCTCATTGGCGATGAACAGGGGCGTGAATCCTATGTCGCGGAGCTGGATCGCCTGATTTCCGAGCATGATGTGGCCGATTGCGTCAGTCGAGTTGGCCATTGCAAGGACATGCCGGCAGCCTATGCGCTGGCCAACATGGTGATCGTGCCCAGTCAGGATGCGGAGACCTTCGGACGCTCGGCAGCCGAAGGGCTGGCCATGGGTAAACCGACGCTCGTCGGCGATCTGGGCGCCCAGCCCGAGGTCGTGGCTCCGCCTATGGATGTGACGCCGGAACAATGGATCGCCAGCGTCATCGCTCATGATGATGCAACAGGCTGGCAGGACGCCATCGCCCAAACGCTTACCATGCCCGAGGCAAAGAAACAGCAGGTGGCCCCGGTCGCCAGAAATCTGATTGAGGCCTGTTTTTCGCTCAAATCCATGGGCCAGCAGACCCTTGCTGTCTATGACCAACTGCTGGGATGTGATCTGGCGGATCGCTATGGGGCCGAGCGCTAGCCGATAGCGCCCATCTCAGACCTATCCTCAGGCCCCATTCGACGGAAGCTGCCCGGGCCGATATGGAAGGCCCGTTTGAAACTGCGCGAAAAGGATGGCACGCAATCATAGCCACACCGGCTGGCCACTTCGCCCATCGACAGATGGGTCGTGGTGAGCAGCATGCGGGCCTTGTTGAGACGCCAGCTCCTGAGATAATCCATCGGTGTCTGCCCCACTTCCTCGGCAAAATTGCGAGCAAAGGCAGAGCGGGATTGCCCGGCCAGTGCGGCGAGATCTTCAACAAGCCACTTTTTCTCCGGTTCGGCATGGATGGCACTAAGGCTACGCGCTATGGCCTTGTCTGACAGGGCACGCAGGAAACCTTTGGTCTCGTCGGTGGCGGTTTGGGCAAGCTGTCGGATGGTCTGGATGAAAATCACTTCGATCAGACGGCTGACAATGGCCGCCATGCCCTGTTCCCCTCGATTGGCCTCCAAGGAGATCAAATCAAGAGTGGAGCGCATCCATGGCACGGTTGCCATATCCTCGGGCCTAAGATGAAGATGGCTCGGCAGAAGCGCCAGCACGGGATGCTCGATCTCTTCATCAAAATGCAGAAAACCGCAGAGCAAGGCGGCTTTCTCGCGCTCTTTCCCGACTCTCAGCACTCCGTCCCGCAAGGCCCCGCTGCCAATCAATCCGCCCAAATCCGCCGGTGCGAGATCCGGGGCCGCCTTGATGCTCTGGGTTGCTCCATGAGGCACCAGCAGAATGTCTCCCTTTTCAAGTGGCACCGGCTCTTCTCCCTCCAGACAGAGCCAGCAGGAGCCATTCAGCACGATATGGAATCGGATATGGCGCTGGGATGGGGGAATGGAAACCGCGAAGGGGCCGGATAGCTGGGCGCGAAAATAGAGCTCCCCGGCGATGCGCAGGGTGGCAAAAATATCGGAAATCAGATCTGTCTTATGCATGCGTATCACTTTCTGGACGATCTGCTAAGAATGAGGGCGTTTCAATCATTAACAAGCGCCAGCCATTGCGGCAAGCATTGGGCAGAGGCGGATAGGCCGCTGATCGACCCGTTGCCCTCTAGCCCCAATGCCTGATTGACCCAAAGATTGTGGAGCGAAGATTCAAATGCCTTTGGAAATGATACTTGCCCTCATCGGATTTGCCTTTGTCATGTCCATCTCGCCCGGCCCCGCCAACTTCCTGTTGCTGGCCTCTGGCGCCAATTTCGGCGTGTTGCGGTCCCTGCCGCTGATATTTGGCGTGTCGCTTGGCTTTTTGTCGATGGTGTTTGCCGTCGGGCTCGGATTGGGGCAATTGCTCAAGGAAGCGCCGATGGTTGAAACCAGCCTCAGAATTGCCTGCGGGGCCTATATTCTCTGGCTGGCCTACAAGATTGCTGGCGCCAGATCCATGGGGGCCGATGCTGGTAATGAGGGCGAAAAATTGGCCAAGCCGGTCTCCTTCATTCAGGCAGCTCTATTACAGTTGCTCAATCCCAAGGCATGGACCGTCGCCCTGCTGGTAACCGTGACCTACATGACCGAACAGGATTATCTCACAAATCTTATCGTGCTGGTGGCGGTGTTTGCGGTGGTCAATATCCCCTCTATCAGCGTTTGGGCCATATCCGGGGCAGCCTTGCGCAAGCGGCTGTCTCAAGGCTCCCGGCTGATATGGTTCAACCGGATCATGGCCTTGCTCCTGGTTGCCAGCATGGCGCCCATGCTGATCCATTTCTAAGACAAAGAAAAAGCCTGATCCGGCCAGAATCGAGCCGCCAGATCAGGCTTTCAGACTGTGCAATAGTCGGCTGAAGCCTAGTGCTTCTGTGGGCGTAGATAGATGAACCAGTAAATGAGGCCCACCAGAACGCCGCCGCCGATGATGTTGCCGATGGTGACCGGGATCAGGTTGTTGATCACGAAATGGCCCCATGTCAGATCGGCGAAGTCCGCCGCCGTGGTGCCGGTTGCGGCCCAGAATTCGGGACCGGCAAAGGTCTTGGTCATGATGGCCATCGGGATCTGGAACATGTTGGCGACACAGTGCTCAAAACCGGAAGCCACAAACATGGCGACAGGCAGGGTCACGGCCAGCAGCTTGTCGGTGACAGAACGGCCCGCATAGGACATCCAGACGCCGAGGCAAACCATGACGTTACACATGGCGCCAAGCGCTACGGCCTGAAAGAAACCATGATGCAGCTTATGCTGGGCGATATGCATATAGTTCAGACCAAGAGAGCCGTTGCCCTGTTCGTAATGCTGTGCAATCTGCATGATAATGACCAGACCGATGGCTCCGACAAAGTTGCCCGCATAGACGATAACCCAGTTTTTGCCGAGCTGCCCCCAGGTGATTTTCTTGCTGGCCTTGGCCACAACGGTGAGCACGGTGCTGGTGAACAGATCGCCGCCATTGACGACAACCAGCATCAGGCCAAGACTGAAGGCCAGACCACCAATGAACTTATTGGCTCCCCAGCCGATATCGCCATTTCCGTTGGTTACCACCGTGTAGAAAATGAAGGCGATGCCGATAAAGGCACCCGCAGTGATCGCCAGAACGAATGTGGTCAGCGGCTGTTTGGTTGCTTTATAGACACCAACATCCTCGGCTTTCTTGGCCATTTCGGCGGGCATCAGGGCGTCAAATTGGAATTGAGGCGTTTCGGACATGGAGTAGACTTTTCTGCTCTTTGGATACACGATAGGGCGACAGGCACCAGCTATAACATTTGTTGGCTCTTTATCATACGATGGTCGCATATCGTTGATATTGGTCATCTCGAGCCATGCTAATTTTGCATAGCAGAACTTTTGGCTCCGCGAAATATCCCAGTAACGGCAAGATTTTGACAAGACTCGGCATTAGCTTGTGAAAGGATAGAGAATTCTGCCTTTTATCCCTGCCCCTGTTCCATGGCAGGGCTTGAAAGGTGGCGCAAGCTGCGTCATATGTATTTGACGCTATTGTTGCAATAAACAGGAGATTACGACCATTCGCCGCCCAAATAGAGCGCAAGCGCCCCGCGAGACGGGACCGCGCATCAATAACCAAATCCGTATTGACGAAGTGCAGCTCATCGATGATGAGGGACATAACCATGGATCCACTCCGACCAGACAAGCGCTAGACATGGCTGCTGAAGCCGGTTTGGATCTGGTTGAGATCTCGCCGAACGCAAAGCCGCCGGTCTGCAAGATCATGGATTATGGCCGGTACAAATATCAGGCTCAGAAAAAAGCCGCCGAAGCGCGCAAGAAGCAGAAAGTTGTCGATGTGAAAGAGGTCAAGATGCGGCCAAACATCGACACCCACGATTATGAAGTGAAAATGCGCAATGCCAATCGCTTTATCGAAGACGGTGACAAGGTCAAATTCACCTTGCGCTTCCGTGGTCGTGAAATGGCGCACCAAAGCCTCGGCATGGAATTGCTCCAGAAGGTCAAAGCCGAGATGATCGAACGCACCAAGGTAGAGCTGGAACCCAGACTCGAAGGGCGCCAGATGATCATGATTCTCGCTCCGAAATAAGTATTCTCTGGGCACAATACTATTTCGTCAAAAAAACCCGGATCATTGGATCCGGGTTTTTTATTGGCCCGTACAAGTGGCGCCATGTGATTTGTACCCTGTCTCAGGGAACAAAAACAGGCGCTGATCCCTTTATTATGAGGGGCCGTGAAACAAGTGAAAACGGGCAGGATAGGAACATGAAATCCTCAAGCTGGCGAACCTATGGACTTTTTCTCCTGATTTCTGTTGGGGGAGGGCTGTTGATCGGCGCCAATAACATTCCGGGGCCATGGTATCAGGGGCTGGTCAAACCACCCTTCACGCCGCCCAACTGGTTGTTCGCTCCGGCCTGGACATTCCTCTATATTCTAATCGGCATCGTCGGCGCGCGGATCTATCAATCGGCATTTTCAAAAGATCTGCTCCCCATGTGGCTGATTCAGATGGGGCTCAATTTCGCCTGGAGCCCGGTCTTCTTCACGCTGAAAAACCTGCCCGGATCTGTTGCCATTATCACGCTTCTGCTTGTTATCATCATCAGCTTCATTGTGAGGACCAGAAAGCGCGATCCACTGGCCGCGCTTCTCTTCGTGCCCTATCTGCTCTGGGTCGGCTATGCGACCTATCTGAACCTGTCTATCTGGCTGCTGAATTGATTCCGCAGCCAACCGATAGTCCCAGCGATGGCTTTTACCGGATAACGGGCAGATTCTTTGATCTTGCCTCTTGATTCCCTTCCCGCGCATCGCTATAACCCGCCAATCTGTAGGCAACCGGCATGTCTCCTTAAGGGTGGATGTTGGTCGGACTGCAAGGTAAGTGACTCGCCCGGCTGATTTTAGGGCTGCCGTGGGGAGTTTGAAATGCTCAATCCGGGATGGTTGGATCCAGTGCCTTCATGGTCAGGAACACCCTCTTAGAGCTTTGTCAAAAACAACAATCCGCCAAGGATTTCAGGAGAGCAAAATGCCCAAGCTGAAAACAAAATCCGGAGCCAAGAAGCGCTTCAAGGTTACCGGTACTGGCAAGATCGTATCCGCACAGGCTGGCAAACAGCACGGTATGATCAAACGCACCACCAAATTCATCCGCAAAGCACGTGGCACCACCACTCTGGCTGAGCAGGATGCGAAAATCGTCAAGCAGTTTCTGCCTTACAAGTAAGCGCCAAGCAGCTTGAATACAGCATTCTGGTTTAGGAGATAGAATAATGGCACGTGTAAAACGCGGTGTAACGGCTCATTCCCGTCACAAAAAGACCCTCAAGGCAGCCAAAGGTTATTATGGCGCCCGTCGTTCAACCATTCGCATTGCAAAACAGGCAGTTGAAAAAGCTGGTCAGTACGCTTATCGCGACCGTAAGACCAAAAAACGCAACTTCCGCGCTCTGTGGATCCAGCGTATCAACGCTGCTGTTCGCGAACAGGGTCTGACCTATGGACGATTTATCGACGGCCTCAACAAGGCTGGCATCGAAATCGACCGTAAGGTCCTCTCGGATATGGCAATTCATCAGCCAGAGGCTTTCGCAAGCCTGGTTGAAAAAGCCAAATCTGCTGCTGCCGCCTAAGGCGCATTCCGGTTGAAAAGCATCGCTTTTTGAAGGAATTCGTGTTGAGGCCGAAATTCAGGCAATCCCGACAAGGGTTTGCAATGATTTCGTATCGGCGCACGAACTAGTTTTACGGTTTAAAAACCCGCGTCGAGTGATCGAGGCGGGTTTTTATTTGTCTTCAAGGAGATTGACGGGATTAAGTGAGGAAAAGACCCTTTATTGTCCATGCCAATCTGTTAAAACGCATACAGCAAAGTCTCGTAGGGCACGAAGCCCGGCCAGACCGGTCCATACGGAATGGCCCAAAACGGAATGATTATGTCGGAACTCAAATCACTCGAGCAGGAGATCACCGCCGCTATTGAAGCGGCAACTGATGAGCCTGCACTGGAAGAAGTCCGCGTCTCGGCTCTTGGCAAAAAGGGCAAGATCTCGGAGCTGATGAAAACACTGGGCAAGATGAGCCCGGAAGAACGCAAGGAAATGGGCCCGGCGCTGAATGGCCTCAAGGGGCGCGTTGGTGACGCGATTGCAGCGCGCAAGGAGATCCTCAAGGATCAGGCGCTCAACGAACGCCTCAAGAGCGAAACCGTTGATGTGACCCTGCCCACCCGCATGGGATCGCCATTCGAAGGCCGCGTTCACCCGATTGCGCAGGTAACCGACGAACTGACTGCAATCTTTGCCGATATGGGCTTTGCTGTTGCGGAAGGGCCGGACATCGAAGAAGATTTCTACAACTTCACCGCGCTCAACTTCCCGCCCGATCATCCGGCCCGTCTGGAGCATGACACCTTCTTCCTTCCGGTTGATGCCGAAGGCAACCAGAAGGTTCTGCGCACCCACACCTCTCCGGTTCAGATCCGCACGATGACCAGCCAGGAACCGCCGATCCGCGTGATCTGCCCGGGCCGCACCTATCGTTGCGACAGTGACCAGACCCACACCCCGATGTTCCATCAGGTGGAAGGCCTCGTCATTGAAGAAGGCATCCATATGGGGCACCTCAAATGGACTCTGGAAGAATTCTGCAAGGCCTTCTTTGAGGTGGACAGCGTCAAGATGCGCTTCCGTGCTTCGCACTTCCCCTTCACCGAGCCATCCATGGAAGTGGATATCGGCTGCCAGCGCGTGGGCAACGAACTGCGCATCGGCGAGGGCGACGACTGGCTCGAAATTCTCGGCTGTGGCATGGTGCATCCGAATGTGCTGCGCAACTGTGATCTTGATCCGGACCGCTACACCGGCTTCGCCTTCGGCATGGGCATCGACCGCATCGCCATGCTGAAATATGGCATGCCTGATCTGCGGGCCTTCTTCAATGGCGACAAGCGCTGGCTCGATCATTACGGTTTCCGTCCCCTTGACATTCCTTCTCTGGTAGGAGGGCTCTCCTCATGAAATTCACACTCTCCTGGTTGAAGGATTATCTCGAGACCGACGCGTCTCTGGAAGAAATTCTCGACAAGCTCACCATCATCGGCCTTGAGGTCGAGGAAGTCATCGACAAGGCCGCAGATCTAAAGGATTTCACCGTCGCCTATGTCGAGGAAGCCGAGCAGCATCCAGATGCAGACCGCCTGCGTGTCTGCAAGGTCAACACTGGTAAGGAAGTGCTCCAGATCGTCTGTGGCGCGCCTAATGCCCGCGCTGGCATCAAGGTTGTTCTGGCCCAGAACGGCTCTGTCATTCCGGCCAACGGCATGAAATTGAAGCCGACCGTCATCCGTGGGGTCGAATCCAACGGCATGATGTGTTCCGAACGCGAAATGGGCATGTCCGACGAGCATAACGGCATCATCGAGCTGCCGGAAGATGCGCCGATCGGCGAACCTTTCGCTCCGGTTCTCGGCCTTGATGATCCTGTTATCGACATTGCCATCACGCCAAACCGTGGTGACGCGCTTGGTGTTTATGGTGTGGCCCGCGATCTTGCCGGTGCCGGCATCGGGACGCTCAAGGAGCATCATCCCAAGGACGTGGCTGGCAGCTTCGATAGCCCGATCAATGTGACGCTGAAAGAAGAGGGCGACAATCCGATCTGTCCTGTCTTCACCGGCGTTTACATCAAGGGTGTCAAGAATGGCCCCAGCCCGGAATGGCTGCAGCGTCGCCTCTTGGCCATCGGCCTTCGGCCGATCAACGCGCTGGTCGACATCACCAACTATATTTCCTACGACCGTGGTCGCCCGCTGCATGTCTATGATGCAGACAAGGTGGCAGGCGACATCCATGTGCGCCTTGGCAAGCCTGGCGAAAAGATGGTTGCCCTCGATGGCAAGGAATATGAAATCGAGGCAGGCGAAGATATCTGCGTAATCGCTGACGACAATGGCCCTGTCGGCTTTGGTGGTATCATGGGCGGTGAGGGCACTGGGTCCCAGCCGGAAACCACCAATGTCTTCGTGGAATGCGCATGGTTTGACCCGATCAAGACGGCGCGTGCCGGTCGCGCGCTGGGCATCCAGTCCGACGCACGTTATCGCTTCGAGCGCACCTGCGATCCGGCCTTCGTCATTCCCGGTGGCCATCTGGCTGCCCAGATGGTGATGGACCTGTGTGGTGGTGAGCCTTCGAAAATGGTTGTTGCCGGTGAAGCGCCTGTCGAAGACAAGATCATCGACTTCCCGCTTTCCGAGGTGAAACGTCTGGCTGGTCTTGATGTGCCGGAGCTGGAAATCAAGACCGTGCTCAAGCGTCTCGGCTTCTGGGTATCGGGTGCCAGCGATCATGTGAAAGTTGCTGTGCCAACCTTCCGTCCTGACGTGCATGGCAAGGCGGACATCGTGGAAGAAGTGGCCCGCATTGTTGGCGTGGACCGCGTACCGAACGCTGCGCTGCCGCGCCTTAACGCAGTCACTCAGCCACCTTTGACCGAACGCCAGAAACGCATTCGCAATGCCCGCCGCCAGCTTGCTGCCCGCGGTATGGTGGAAGCGGTTACCTGGTCTTTCGTGGACAAGAAACTGGCTGAAATGTTCGGTGGTGGCAAACCGGAGTTGGCTCTGACCAATCCGATTTCTGCTGAGCTGTCCGATATGCGCCCGAGCCTTCTGCCCGGCCTGTTGCTGGCTGCTCAGCGCAACGTTGACCGTGGCTTTGATGATTTGGCCATGTTCGAGGTTGGCCAGATCTTCCTTGGCGACAAGCCTGATGAACAGTTCACCCATGCCACCGGCATTCGCCGTGGTGCGGTCCAGATTGTCGGCAATGGCCGTCATTGGCGCGATCCGGCCAAGGCTGCTGACGTCTTTGACGTGCGGGCAGACGCTCTGGCCGTTCTGGAAGCCATGGGTATGGACAGCTCCAAGCTGCAGATCGTGGCAGGCGGTCCGGACTGGTACCATCCGGGACGCTCCGGCAAGATCCAGCTCGGCCCGAAAGTGGTTCTCGGCACCTTTGGTGAATTGCATCCGAAGGTTCTCGATGAATTGAAGGTGGACGGTCCTGTCTGTGCCTTCGAAATCACCATCGAAGCTGCTCCGGAACCCAAGAAGAAAGCAGCAAAGTCCCGTGCGGCTCTGCAACTTTCCGACCTGCAGCCACTCAGCCGCGACTTTGCCTTTGTCGTGGCCCATGAAGTGACCGCAGCAACGGTTCTAAAGGCAGCCGCCAGCGCCGACAAGAAGCTGATCACTGACGTCAATCTGTTCGACGTCTATGAAGGGGAACATATGGAGCCGGGCAAGAAGTCCATTGCCTTCGAAGTGACCCTGCAGCCGAAAGACAAGACGCTGACAGATGAAGATCTCGAAGCGATCTCCAAGAAGATCGTCGCAGCTGTTGCCAAGGCAACCGGCGGCGAACTGCGCGGCTGAACTGACGAAAGCATCCATAATCCCGCGACTCTTGAGGGCCGCGGGATTTCTTTTTTCTGGCTTCTGAGGGGGAGAGAGCCATGCATGAAATTGTTGATTCCTATGCCATGGGCGACTCGCCCGAACTGGCCGATGAATTGTTGGCTCTGGTTCTTGAGGGCAAGAAAACCGCGTCTTGCGACTCACTGCAATTGATGCAGAAGGACAATATTCCCATGCCTAAGGTGGGGGACAAATATCTCCTGCTCGATGGACGCCAGAAGCCCGCTGCCGTGATTGAAACCGTAGAGGTTACGATTCGCCGTTTTGATGAGATAGATGAGGCCTTCGCGCGCGCAGAAGGAGAGGGCGATCTTTCCTACGAATATTGGCGTCAGGGCCATAAGGAATATTTCACCCGCAATGGCGGCTTTTCCGAAGACATGAAGCTGGTGTGCGAACGCTTCCGTCTGTGCGAAGTGCTGGATCGCTAGCCAGCGCCAAATAGCCGAATACAGACCGAATGTTCTTTATGCGGGTAAATATGTTCATATCCGCGTCTCCTCTTTGCCAAAAGCCTGAGAATCGAAGACCTTGGCTTTTCTGGATGAAAAGATGGGGTGAGGCATGGATAGTCCATTTGTGGTGCGCAAAGGCAAAGAGTCCGAAGCGTTGAATGAAGAGCAGAGACAGGCTCTGCTTGTGCGCTTCATCCGCGAAGACAGCCAACTGATGGACATCCTTGAGGGGCTCCGCGCGCTGGATCTGCCCGATTGGCGGTTGGTCTCGGGGGCTCTCTATCAAACAGTGTGGAATCGCCTCACAGGCCGACCACAGGGCCATGGCATCAAGGACTATGACGTTGCCTATTTTGATCCCTCGGACCGCTCCTGGGACGCTGAGGACGCTGTTATCAAACGGGTGGACGAGGCACTACCAGCGTGGAAGGGGCGCATCGAGGTGCGCAATCAGGCGCGTGTACATTTGTGGTATCGTGAGAAATTTGGCGGGGCCTATCCGGAGCTGACGGGCACCGATGAAAGCCTTGAGAATTACATGTGCACCACCCATGCTGTCGCCGTTCGGCTGGAGGCGGATGACACCCTCTCCGTAGCCGCCCCCTTCGGTCTGACGGATATCTTCGCGCTGACAATCCGTCCTTGCCACAAGCTTGAAAGCAACAGAAAGCACTATGCTCAAAAGGCGAGACGCATGTCTCGCCTTTGGCCTGAACTGAAAATCCTGCATTGGGAAACTGGCGAACCGGTGCGCCCGGAGCGGCTTGATTGAAGGCCCTCGGGCCTTCGACCGTGCGACGGGCCTAGTGCCGCTGCATCGTTTCCCACATCTGACTGGAGCATTTGCTGATGGAGCAATTGCAGCAGCTGCTGCCGCATGGGGAGGTTTCCGCAGGAAGGGCTCGCACCCGACCTCTGGCTTCAAGCATTTGCAACATGCCTTCAACAGCCTCCGGCGCCACACCAAAATGCGTGGCAATATCGGAGGTGTTGGCTCTTCCCCGTTCGCGGAGATAGCGATTGACGTCTGACAGAATCATACCGAACTCCTTGCCAGTTTGCCCGGACCTTGCGGCGTGTTGCGGCTGATAATATGCAGCAGGGCAACGACGACCGCGACGACCGCGACCATTGAGATCATCCAGAGCATGGAACTTTGCGGATGGCGAGCGAAGGTGCCTGCTTGATAGGCGAAGACGCTGGTGCAATAGCCCAGCATGGTCGTCCAGCCGATTCCGAACAGGGTCCATTTGCGCCCGATCTCGCGGAACAGGGCGCCAACGGCTGCCACGCAAGGCACATAGAGCAGAATGAGAAGCAGATAGGCGAAGGCCCCAACCTTGCCGTCAAAGCGCGTGATCATTGCTGCGAAGGTGCTGTTGTCGACTTCCAGCTCGGCCGCAGCGCTGTCCAGCGTGGAAACATCGCCAACACTCATGCCAAGCGGATCCTCAAAGGCGCTTGCCAGATCGGCCAGATTGGCGGGAATGGTTGCGAAGGCCTCTGAAACGCCGCCAATGAAGTCGAATTCTTCTTCTTCGGCCGCAGCAAGCTCGGCGCTGGTGGCGTCAATCTGGCTATAAAGCGAGTTGAGCGTGCCCACAACGGCTTCCTTGGCAAACACGCCGGTAAAGAGGCCGACGGTGGCTGGCCAGTTGGCTTCGGTGATCCCGAGAGGCTCGACCACTGGGGTCAGTGATTTGCCGATATTGGCCAGTACGGAATGCTCGCTGTCGTCATGACCAAAGCTACCGTCCGTGCCCATGGAATTAAGAATGCTAAGCACGAAGACCACCGCGACAATGACCTTGCCTGCGCCGAGTATGAATTGCTTCACCCGATCCCATGTGCGGATCAGCGCTGAAGACAGGCTCGGCAGTTGATAGGGCGGCAGCTCCATCAGGAATGGCAGCGCCTTGCCGCCAAAGACGGCCTTCTTGAGCACCATGCCGGTGAAAACCGCAAAGAGAATGCCGATAACATACAGCAGGAAGACAAGATTCTGTCCACCTGTCGGGAAAAAGGCCGCTGCGAACAGGGCATAGACCGGCAGGCGCGCACCACAGGACATGAAGGGAGCCATTAGCGCTGTGACGATACGGTCGCGCGGATTATCAAGCGTGCGTGATGCCATGATGGCCGGTACGTTGCAGCCGAAACCGAGCAGCATCGGCACAAAGCTCTTGCCCGGCAGGCCGATAGAAATCATCGCGCGGTCAACCACAAAGGCAGCGCGGGCCATATAGCCGCTTTCCTCAAGGAAGGTGAGAAACAGAAACAGAAAAGCCACGACGGGCACAAAGGTGGCAACCGTCTGGATACCTACGCCGATCCCGTTTGGCAGCAGCGCAATGAGCCATTCCGGCATTCCCATGCTGGCCATCCAGTGCGCCGGACCGTCAACAATCACCGTGCCCGCCAGAATATCGAAAAAGTCGATGAAGGCGCTTGCCAGATTGATGGTCAACAGGAACATGAAATACATGATCAGCAGGAAGATAGGAATGCCCAGAATACGGCTAAGGGCAATGCTGTCGATGCGTTCAGTCCAGGTGCGCGGCACCTGACGAATATGGCGGATGGCATCCTGAGCCAGCATGTTGGCAAAGCCATAGCGACCATCCGCGATCAGAAGATCTGCGTCTTCGTCATTCTGTTCCTGAATTTGGTGCAGTTCGTGATCCAGAAGGGTTCTGGCCCCCGGATCGAGAAAGGACAGAGCCTTGCCATCTCCGCCGAGTGACTTGATGGCCAGCCAGCGGGCGTGCACGCCATTGGCCTTGGCCAGATCGGAAAATTTCCTTTCAAGACGCTCCAGAACCACTTCCAGCTCCGGATCATAATCAATGGCGACATCGCTGATGGTTTTTGCTTTTGCTGCCTGTTCGACCAGATCCTTGAGGCGCCCCTGATTGACGCGATCCTTGCGATCAACAGCAATGACCGGAATCTTGAGCCGCTTGGACAAGGCGTCCGTATCGATCTCGATGCCTTCCTTGCGCGCGAGGCCTGTTTTCGTCAGGGCGACGATCATCGGTACGCGCATATCGAGCAATTGGGAGGTTAGGAAGAGGTTGCGTTCCAGATTGGCCGCGTCAACGATATTGACGACCAGATCTGCTTCGCCATCCAGAATATAGTCACGGGCGATGGCCTCATCCAGACCGCTTGAATAGGTCGTATCGAGGGAGTAGGTACCGGGCAGATCGACAATGGCGACTTCCTGTCCATTGTGGGTGTAATGCCCTTCTTTCCGGTCAATCGTAACACCGGGCCAGTTGCCCACGCGTTGGCGTGCGCCTGTCAGGGCGTTGAAGAGAGTGGTCTTGCCGCAGTTAGGATTTCCTGCAAAAGCGATCCGGATATCTGTCATAAGCGGTCTCTTGAATATAAAGGTGCCGTTCGCTGCCCGATAATGGACAACGCTGGAAAGCGAACACGTTTTTTAAGAAATGGAGGACTTGAGTCTAGCGGTCGTCTGTCTCGATCTGGACACCAATGGTGTCGGATTTGCGCAAGGACAGAGCACTGCCGCGCACTTTGATTTCGATTGGATCACCAAGAGGCGCAATGCGCATAACCGTGAATTCGGCTCCGCGGGTCAGGCCCATGGCCATCAATTGCTGTTTATACGCTCGGTTGGCTACATCCAGCTTGGCGATACGACCATGATCTCCAGTCGTGAGATCATTAAGAGTAGCAATCATCGACTGACTCCATTTCTTCACTTGGATCGGACGTTCTGTCGGCTTCCCCAAACGGCAGATGTTCGAATTATTGAGAATGACTTGCAAATTCATCCTGCTAATTGCGCTCAATGTCAATTGATATAGATCAAAAAAAGTAAAAAACTTGAAAAAAAGATACAAATTATTACTGAATCAATTGATAACGACTATCGGTTTAAGTATATCAACTTATATTAGTTTTGATTTATTCTAAAGTGATCTAGAAACAATCACTTATCCATGTACGAGTTCTTCAAGATCGACGCCGTGATATTGTTTGGTTTGGTCTAAAACAACATGACTAGCGATCTGCATCTTGCCACCCACCTGTACAAGCAGGTCTTCGGTCACGGCGTGATAGCGCTGGATGTCGGTGCAGACAAACCGCACCAGATAATCAAATGACCCGCTCATCTTGAGGCATTCGACAACATCGGGCAGTTCGGCAATGGCCTTCTCGAATGTCGAGAAAATGGAGTGATCGTGATCTCGTATCGTGATTGTCGCAATCACGGTAACATGGCGGCACAGAGCTTCAAGGTTGATCAGGCCTAGATAGCCACTGATCAGGCCGATATCTTCCAGCCGCTTGACCCGCTGCAGACAGGGGCTGGGTGACAGTCCCACGATCTCCGAGAGAGCCTTGTTTGTAATACGGGCGTTTTTCTGAAGCTCATCCAGAATATGCAGATCAATTCGATCGAGCTTGGAGCTTTTGCGCGGCACGCTTTTTGATCCTTGTTTCAAATGGGAATACGAAACATTATTCCACAATAGCCTAACTAGTTACAGGAAATTGCGCGTTAATCAAACCAAGTCAGTGCGATATTGCGGCGCACATTATCGGGTAATCCACTCATTTGTTCGAGATATAAACCAAAAGCGGATAACAAAAATACCTGTCCGGGTATTTGTATGAGGAAATGAAATGGTTGGCGCTGACCAGATCTTGCGCTCGCCTTTAGGTCGTGCAAGCATGCTTTACAAAATAATAATAGTTTCTCGTTTTTTCACAGTCGGAGGATAATTTAATGAGAAAAGGTGGATCACTGGATCGCCGTTCGGTTCTGACCGGGCTTGCGGTCGGTGGCGCAGCAACGTTGGCCAGCCCGGCCGTCGTCAAGGCCAGCGAGTCGATCGTCTGGAAAATGCCCATGTCCTGGCCCAAACAGTTGCCAGGGGTCGGCATCAATGGTGTGCGCTTTGCCGAGCGTGTTGGCAAGATGTCTGGCGGCCGCCTAACGATCAAGGTGTTTGGCGCTGGTGAACTTGTGCCCCCTCTTGAAGTGTTCGATGCTGTTTCCAGTGGAGCAGCAGAGATCGGCCACGCTACCTCCTATTACTGGCAGGGCAAGGATCCTTCTTTCCATTTCTATACCGGCGTTCCTTTCGGTCTCACCCAGATCGAGCATGCAGCATGGCTGCGCTTCGGCGGTGGTCAGGAGCTGTGGGAACGGGCCTACGATCCCTTCAACGTGATTCCCTTCTATGCCGGTGCGTCGGGTACGCAGGCTGGTGGCTGGTTTGCCAAGGAGCTCAAAAGCCTTGATGATCTGAAAGGTCTGAAGATGCGCATCGCCGGTCTTGGCGGCGAAGTCATGCGTCGCCTCGGGGTTTCAGTGATCATGCTGCCGGCAACGGATATTTTTACCTCTTTGCAAAACGGTACCATTGATGCGGCTGAATGGGTCGGTCCCTGGAACGATCTGGCCTTCGGTCTCTATAAGGTGGCTCCGCACTATTATATGCCGGCCTTCCATGAGCCTGGTGCTGGTCTCGAGATCATCGTCAACAAAGACAAGTTCATGGAACTGCCTGAGGACCTGAAGGCGATCGTCAAGGAGGCAGCCCAGTCTACAGCGCTCGAAACCATGGCAGATTACCAATATCACAATGCGATGTCCTTGCGCCCGCTGCTGGCTAAGGAAGGCGTCCAGATGCACAAGGTTCCCGAGGACCTGATGATGGCCATGGCCAAGGAATCAAAGGGCGTGCTTGAAGAGGTTGCAGATAGCTCCCCGTTGGCTGGTGAGATTTATGACAGCTTCCTGAAATATCGCGATATCGCCAGCGAATATATCATGAATGCCGAATGGGAAATCGTGCGCATGCGGGCGATGGCGATTGAAAAAGGCCTGATCTAGCCATTTCACCTCGTCCAGACACGATTGGACCTGTAATTTGTAAAAACCCGGTCTTTTATGGCCGGGTTTTTGCATTTCTGACTGGATATTTTGCCCAAGCCATGACATAGGCATCAAAAAGCCTCTTCTCTCATGGAAGAGCTAAGGGTATAAGCGCTGCCATGACCAAACAAAGCTTCGACAAAATCCGCAACTTTTCCATTATCGCGCATATCGATCATGGGAAGTCCACGCTTGCCGACCGCCTGATCCAGTATACTGGAGGGCTCACAGAGCGCGAGATGCGCGAACAGGTGCTCGATAGCATGGATATCGAGCAGGAACGCGGCATCACGATCAAGGCGCAGACCGTTTCTCTGAAATATGAGGCGGACGATGGGGAGACCTATACGCTCAACCTGATGGATACGCCGGGCCATGTGGACTTTGCCTATGAAGTCAGCCGGTCTCTGGCTGCCTGTGAGGGCTCGCTGCTGGTTGTCGACGCCTCTCAGGGGGTCGAAGCGCAGACGCTGGCCAACGTCTATCAGGCCATCGACAATGATCACGAGATCGTGCCGGTTCTCAACAAGATCGACCTGCCTGCCGCCGAACCGGAGCGGGTACGCGCCCAGATCGAGGACGTGATCGGTATTGATGCTTCGGAGGCCATTGAAGCCAGTGCCAAATCCGGCATCGGCATCAAGGAGACTCTGGAAGCCATCGTGAAGCGTCTTCCCGCGCCCGAAGGCGACAGGGAAGCACCGCTGAAGGCTTTGCTGGTTGATAGTTATTATGACGTCTATCTGGGCGTCGTGGTTATCGTGCGCATTATCGACGGGGAGCTCAAGAAGGGCGACAAGATCCGTATGATGGGCACCGGAGCATCCTATGATGTGGACCGCATCGGTATCTTCCGGCCCAAGATGACGGATGTGCCGGTTCTCGCGCCCGGCGAAGTCGGGTTCCTGATCGCGTCGATCAAGGAAGTAGCCGATACGCGCGTTGGTGATACCATAACCAATGTCAAACGCCCATGCGAAACGATGCTGCCTGGCTTCCGCCCTGCGCAGCCGGTGGTCTTCTGTGGCCTGTTCCCGGTTGATGCCAATGATTTTGAAGATCTGCGCGGCGCCATGGGCAAGCTGCGGCTCAATGATGCAAGCTTCTCCTTCGAGATGGAAACATCCGCAGCACTCGGCTTCGGTTTCCGCTGTGGCTTCCTTGGCCTCTTGCATCTGGAAATCATTCAGGAGCGTCTTTCCCGCGAGTTCGATCTCGATCTTATCGCCACCGCCCCGAGCGTGGTCTATGAGATGGAGATGACCAATGATGAAATGATCACTCTGCACAATCCGGCAGACATGCCTGATGTGGTACGCATCAGGGAAATCCGCGAGCCATGGATCAAGGCCAATATCATGACGCCGGATGAATATCTGGGCGCCATTCTGAAGCTGTGTCAGGAACGGCGAGGCGTGCAGACCGACCTAAGCTATGTCGGCTCCCGTGCCATGGTGCAATATGATCTGCCGCTTAACGAAGTGGTGTTCGACTTCTATGATCGACTCAAATCCATCTCCAAGGGTTACGCCAGCTTTGACTATCAGCTTGCTGATTACCGCGCGGGTGATCTGGTGAAGATGTCGATTCTGGTCAATGACGAACCGGTGGATGCGCTTTCGGTGCTGGTGCACCGTTCACAAGCTGAGATCCGTGGCCGCTCCATGTGCGAGAAGCTCAAGGATCTCATTCCGCGCCACATGTTCAAGATCCCCATTCAGGCCGCCATCGGTGGCCGCGTCATTGCCCGTGAGACGATTTCCGCCATGCGCAAGGATGTGACCGCCAAATGCTATGGGGGTGACGCCACCCGTAAGCGCAAGCTGTTGGAAAAGCAGAAAGCCGGTAAGAAGAAAATGCGTCAGTTCGGCAAGGTGGAGATTCCGCAGGAAGCCTTCATCGCTGCGCTCAAGATGGACAGCTGAGCGGCGGTAGGTGTTTCTTTTGAAATATGAAGTTGGAAAGACGGGCCCATCATCGCGGCCCGTTTTTTATTGCCCGACTGCACAAACGGCGGTTGGGCGATCAGGCTGACGGGGCTGGTGCGACGGCAAGAGCCTGTATGCGCCTTTACTGGGCAGCACAACAGCTGGCGATATCGCTTCTTTTCACCGTTTGTGGTCGGTCAATCGTCACCATGTTACGCCCATTATTCTTGGATCGATAAAGCGCCTGATCAGCCCGCTTGAGCAGGGCATAGATATCATCCCCTTCCTGAAAGCGCGCAACGCCAAAGCTGGATGTGATCTGAACCTTGTTGCCATCAGCTATAATGGTGGTGTGCTCGATCATTTCGCGGATACGGTTGGCTGCACAGGCTGCCGCAAAGAAGCTTTGACCCTGAATGAGCACGGCGAATTCCTCGCCACCAAGTCTGCCGATAAAGTCGCTTTCACCAAGAGCGATCTTGGAAACAGTCTTGATCACCTGATCGCCGACATCATGACCGAAGCGGTCATTGACGGATTTGAAATGATCGATGTCGAACATGATCGCCGATACGGGTTGGGTGTCTCGCTGATTTTCTATCAAGGCATGGGCCTTTTCAAAGAATGCGCGCCGGTTATACAGATTGGTCATGGGATCACGGTTCGCGAGCTGCACCAGCTGCTTTTGAAGCATGATAACGCGCTCGGCGACACGCAAACGGGCCAGTAGAATATCTTCCTGAAGGGGTTTATGCAGAAAGTCGTCTGCGCCGCTGTCCAGAGCTTCCACCAACATATCGGCGTTGGTATATTCAGAAATGGCAACCACATACATCGCTTTGCGCTCGGCGGCCAGGATGCGGCAGTTCCAGCAGATTTCCAGCCCCGATGCATCTTCAAGATTCAAAGAGACAATCACAACATCAATATCGGGGGTTTTCTGCAGAAACTCCCACGCGCTATCGCCGCAATGAAAGGCAAAAACGCTCTCCCGTCTCTGTTCGAGAACGGTGCGAATTGCTTCGCGATCTTCGTCGTTGTCTTCAACCAGTACGATTCTCATTCAGTTCTTAGCGCCCTTTGCCAAATGTCCCCTTCAACTCCCGGGAGGTTGCTCCGCGAGAAATGCTTCAGCTTTCCTCGGACCCTAGTGTGAATTTTACAAGAAATTCTGAACAAGAGATCGAGAAAGCCGTTGATCACGCTTTAAAGCCGAAGAAAATAAAGAAAATCTTGCAACTGCCTAATTTGATAAGGAAATTTGAAAAAGAAATGTATAGAAACCCGCGCTTCAACCAAGGCGGATTCAAGCTTTTAGTACACGCTTTAAGGGATTTTGTACCTAGATGACGGGTTCTATTGTCTGAAGAAAGCGATCAGCTTCAACGAGGGCGCGATCTCTTTTGAAACGCAGGCGGTGCAAGTCCCACTCCAGAGCGTCCATGTCGCGGGCAAGGCGTCGGAGGCTCTTGCGCTTCTTGTCTTCCTTTTTGGAAGCCCGCAGCTCGGCTCGTTCGGTTTTAAGGCGTGTCAGTTCTTGCTCTTTCTCTGCAATTTCGGTTTCGGTTTCATGCAAGGCACTGCCGCGCAAATAGCCGCGCATGAATTCCGGTTCGCTGGCGGGAGGACAGATCTGACGGTATGAATAGCCGTTCCGCCCGACGGAGAAACCGTTTGACGGTGTACAGTAGCTTCTCAGGCCCTTTTGGTAGCCGATCTCATAAAGCTCTTTGTCTGGTGCAATATCATATTTCGAGCAGGCTTCGATATGATCGGAAAAGCGCGTGGCATCGCGTCCTTCCATGGCGTCATTGGCACCAACGGCACTCCAGTCGCCCGTCTGGCACTCCTCTTGAGAAAGGCTCGCGCAGCCGGCCAACAGAGGCAACAACAGAAAAAGGGCAGGGAAGCTGCGCATGGTCATGTCTCGTCTTTTTAAAAGTCTTCAAGGCTCAGAATCCGCAAAATTACTTGAATTTCAGATAGATCCCGTAACAGATGCTCTGCTCGAAGCGCGCATGAGTCAAGTATGAAAGAAATTTTCCATCGCTCTATATATGGTTAACAATTTATGTATAGGATCGCAATCATGGAAACCTTCACGAGGCGGAGTTGTGCCATGCGATTATATCGAGCAGCAAGTAAGAGGGACAAGGCGATTGTGGTGGCCGGGCGGGAGACGCCCTTTATGGCCAGATGGGTCCGCCGTTTTGCCCTGTTGGCTAGCTGCGTATCCTTGTCGATTGCCCTTGGCACCATGGATGAAGCCTTGGCGCAAACGCCAGCCAAGGTGCTGTTTGGCAAAGAGAAACTTCCTGCTAATCTAAAGGCCCGTGCCATCGGCTCCTACGCCAAGGGGTGTCAGGCGGGCGCCGTCGCCTTGCCCGTTGACGGCCCCGCATGGCAGGCCATGCGTCTATCGCGCAATCGTAACTGGGGGCAGCCGGTTCTCATTGATTTTCTGGAGAAGCTGGCGGCCGATGCCAAGGCATATGACGGCTGGAACGGTCTTCTGGTGGGAGATATCGCTCAGCCCCGTGGTGGCCCGATGACATCGGGGCACGCATCCCATCAGATCGGTCTGGATGCAGATATCTGGTTGCGCCCCATGCCTGCGGGCCGCTTCTCTAAGAAAGAGCGCGAATCTGTATCGGCCATTTCCATGCTCAAGAGCGGAACACGCACCGTCGATCCCAACAAATTCACCGCAGCCCATTTTCGCCTGATCAAGAGGGCAGCGTCTACGCCCGGGGTTGCACGCATTTTCGTGCATCCTGGAATCAAGAAGGCCTTGTGCGACATGGCCGGAAGTGATCGCAGCTGGTTGCGACAGGTGCGCCCATGGTATGGCCACTATTATCACTTCCATGTTCGGCTTTCTTGTCCTCCGGGTCAAACGGGATGCAAAAATCAGGCGCCACCGCCTGCGGGTGACGGCTGCGGCAAAGATCTGGCCTGGTGGCTGTCTGATGCGCCATGGACGCCGAAAAAGCCAGACCCGAAGAAGCCGCCGGTCAAAAAACGTGCAGTAACGCTTGCAGATCTACCCGATGCCTGCCGCGCTGTTCTGGCCGCTGCCCCGACACCGGGCGCAGTTGTCGCTTCATCCGAGGTTGGCAATGCGGCCTATGTGCCCATAGAGGCAGACAGAACCCTGACGGTCCTGCCCAAGCCACGACCGCTATATTAATGAGATGAAGGGCTGCTCGCAGCCTTGCTTACACAGCCATGCTCACAACAAATGTCCCGCGCCGATGGAGCTATTGGCCGGGGCAGCTCACTCCCGTGCCCCCAAGGCCGCAATAGCCGTTCGGATTCTTCGCCAGATATTGCTGGTGATAGTCCTCGGCATAATAGAAGGGCCCACTGCGCTTGATCTCGCTGCGGATGGCGCCGTACCCTTGGGCAGCCAACGCGTCCTGATAATCTTGTCTTGCATGTTCTGCTGCCATGAGCTGTTCGTCCGATGTGACATAAACAGCCGAGCGATATTGTGTGCCAATATCGTTGCCCTGCCGCATCCCTTGTGTTGGGTCATGATTCTCCCAGAAATGCCTGAGAAGGGCCTCGAAAGGCAAAAGCTTGGGATCATAGACCACCAGAACAGTTTCGGCATGGCCGGTTCTGCCGCTGCACACTTCCTCATAGGTCGGGTTGGGCGTGTAGCCGCCACTATAGCCAACAGCGGTCACGTAAACGCCGTCAAGCTGCCAGAATACACGTTCGGCCCCCCAGAAGCAGCCCATGCCGAACTGCACTTCTTCACAAGGCGCAGGGAAGGGCGGCTGCAGCGGCCGACCAAGCACGAAGTGGGTTTGAGCTGTCTCAAGCGGCGAAGAGCGTCCGGGCAGGGCCTCATCTGGATTGACCATTACCGCTTTCGCACGTTGAAATCCGAACATGATCGTCTCCTCTTGCTGATCACGCATAATAGCATGAACATCTCAGATAGGTCTGTTAAGGCTGAGGGGCAAGGTGGACCTACGCGCCTCGACTTCTATCGGCTTGTAGGGCAACGTACTAGATACGGATCACTTTCGGGCGCCGCTTCCGCCCCAGATAAACAAAGAGCATGCCGATCACGCCCACGACCAGCCATGCCGGTGCCATCAGAATCCACTGCACAACAGGGTCCCAGATTAGCGGATGAACCGTGCGCTGGATAAATGCCTGAGTCATGACGAAGCTATCCCGATTGATCTCGAACCAGGTATCTCCCAGTGATTTCATCACAATGGTATTGGCTGCGATCGAGCGGACACCATCAAGCACCAGCGCCAATAGAGATAGAGCGCAAATCCAGAGTCCGATAAAGGAAAACAGAAAACGAATGACTCTCAACGAACCAGCCTTTCCAAATCATTGCCTTGCAGTCAGAGCAACAGTCTGCCCTCAATGCAATACATTTTAGACAATGAACGCATCAATATCATATTTGTTACAAATCGGTTGGAAGTTTTTATTTTAGAAAAGTCCGTAAAATTGACAAGAGATAATGTGATGCACCCGCCGGCTGAAGGATCGCTTTTGATGCGTCTTCCTTTTTTTATGGCATAAAGGCTCGTCTATTCACTTAAAAATCACCGGGAAAACAGCGTTTTAGCCACCTATGCGAAGGAAGCTGTGTTTTCTGTCAACAGATTGAAGTTTAGTGGCTTGCGTTCGAGCTTTTTTTGGCTATAGTGCGCCCACACTTGAGGTACGGAGAGGTGGCCGAGTGGTCGAAGGCGCACGCCTGGAACGCGTGTAGGCGGGTAACCGTCTCCAGGGTTCGAATCCCTGTCTCTCCGCCATGACCCTTCCAAGGTCAATAACTTCAATAACATCTTGATACGTCAACACTTTGACTTCTCGTTGCTCCATCAAACTGGTACAGTGGAGCCATGGAAAAGATGTCTGGCCATCCCCGTTTATACCGCCGCAACGCTACCTATTATCATCGCGCTGTCGTGCCGGTAGACATTCAAGAAACTTACGGAAAAACCGAAGAGAAGTTCTCGCTCAAGACCAAGGACTACCGAGAAGCCTTGAAGCTTGTTCGAATCGCGGCTGTCGAAGTCGATCAACGTTTCGATGAGCATCGGGCTAAGCTTGCATTGGAAGCGGCGCCTCCGACCAAAGAACTGTCTGATGAGCAGATAAAGCAGTTCGGTGATGTGGCTTATCATAGCTGGCTCTACTTTGATGATTGGATGCGTGAGCGAGGGTTCGGACAGTCAGCCGGACGCAGCGAAGAGGATGTTGCCAGAATCTTCGAAGACTATCGCTCGGGTATCGACGCAAGGATGCGCATGCACAAGGCGCACTATGCCAGAGGGCAGGTTCGCTCGATTGATGAAGAGATCGCCCTAGCTTTCCTGAAAGATCTGATGGGGATCAAGCTGGATCCTTCCTCTCCGAGCCTTCGCAAGGCCGTCATTGAGAACAAGAAGGCGGTCATCAGAGCACAGAAAGCCATTGCTGAAAGGGCTGAAGGTGAAGTCATTGAGACGCCACCAATGCCCGCTGTTGACAAAGAGCCGTTCGCTCAAAGCTCGGTGATTTTGTTGTCCGATGCCGTTCGTGACTGGGCTGCAGAGAAGGCCAAGACGAGCTGGGTTGCCAAGACTGAGCGGGAACATCGCGTCTGGATGCAGCATTTCATTGAAACTGTCGGGGACCGCCCTCTTAACGAATACACAAAGGCCGATGCCCGTAGCTTCAAGGCCGTCTTGATGCAGACACCGGCCAACTGTAACATGCATAAGCAATTGCAGGGCATCAAGAAGCTCTCAGAGGCTGCAGAGAAGGCCAGCAAGCTCGGATTGCCTCCAATGTCAGAGCGAAACGTCAACAAGCTGCTTGGCTTTGTGGGGTCATTTTGGGCGTGGGCTGAGGGGCAATACGATGAGGTGCCTGCCAACCTGTTCAAAGGCCTGAAGCTAAAGATCAACAAGAGAGCCAGAGACGAGCGGGATCCGTTCACCATAGACGAGTTGAACGCGATTTTCTCGGCTCCCCTCTATACTGGGTGCGAATCCGTCCGGAAATGGGCCAAGGCTGGAGATCTGATACCCCGCGATGCAGGCATCTTCTGGGTGCCGCTTATCAGCCTGTTTTCTGGCGCTCGCATGGGAGAGATCATTCAGCTCCGTGTGGAAGACGTGAAGGAAGAGGGCGGGATCCTCTATCTCAATGTGAACGCAGACGAAGAAGATCAGCACCTCAAGAACCTCAACTCGTGGCGATCTATCCCAGTGCACCCCAAGCTGGTCGAGATAGGTTTCAGGGATCTGATCAAGGCAAGACGGGCGGCAAAGGTTGATCGGCTGTTTCCTGACCTGAAGAAAGGCAAGGACGGGTATTACTCCTCACCATTCTCAAAGCACTTCAACCGGTTTCTGCGAAGCGTAGGGGCCAAGCGGGACAAGACGTCATTTCACAGCTTCCGGCACAATTTCGAGGATGCCTGCCGAGACTGTGGCGTCACCAAGGAACTGATGGACGCCTTGCAAGGCCATGGTGAAAGCGGAATGTCAGCCAGATACGGCAAGGGATTCAGCCTCCAGCGGCTCGATGAGGCCATGCGGAAGGTGGAGTATCAGGGGCTATGCCTGTGCCTATGAAATTGGTTCCATTCTTAGAAATTAGAATAACGCCAATTGCATTTCGATCAGAACTTTCTACTTGGTAGGGGAGGCTTGGTTTTATTCAGAAATTTCAAGTCGTTAGGGCTTGCGTTTTCAACGGATTCTGCCTTCTCGATGGCAATAGCCGCTGCGGAGGTAAGAGCTTTACTAAGCGTGTCGATCATTTGCTTTCCGATGAGCTTCTCGCAAGAGTAATGTGTAAAGCTGTAGCTCTTTGTATCGAGATTCTCGCTGTCTGTGGGCTGATACAATCCAGTGACACGGTCAATAAATTGATTTTGAAACTCAGAAGGATAAGGCGAGCGAGTTGCTCTGTTGAAACTACTGCTATCGTCGATCTGGAGCGATACCTTGCGGTCAGACCAGTTGAGCTGAACCTCGAAGAAATCCTTAAAGTCCCCTAGTGCATTCATGGCGTCGACCTGTTCTCTCGTGCGATTACATACGTCTAAATCAATTTCTTTGGGTGAGCAGTACGTAGTCAGATTTCTAGTTGCCGTAAACGCATTGACTTTTACATTTTTAATTGTGTTTCTTTGTGGTGATACGGTCAGATCAATTCCAACAATGCTATCGAAAAAAATCCGTTCCCGGTTTGAGGATTTGCAACTTAGAAGTATTCCTCTGGCAACGTTTGCTTGAGCCGCAGCTGCTTTAAAGTGCAACTCTTTGGTTAAGCTGGGGAGTCCGACGCTTTCACCATAGCTGATTGTCACGAAAATCCAGCTAATAATGAAAACTATGGTTTGTTTAGCCATCTGGTTCTCCTCGATTTTTGAGAGAGTCATAATTCTTCTCATAGCTTGTGGCAAGGATGGCACTCAAAAAGTATACATTCTGCGACGGACTCTTGACGAGTCTCTTTTCATGTCTCATAACGTCGTTCTCGAAATGCTTTAGGAGTTGTGAGAATGGTTGTTGTCGGATACGCGCGTGTGTCGAGTCTTGGACAGTCCTTGGAGGTTCAGCAGAATAAACTCAGGGAAGCCGGAGTTGAGAAGCTGTTCGAAGAGAAGCGCTCAGGCGTGGACACAAACCGACCAGCCCTGAAGCAATGCCTTGAGTATTTGCGAGAGGGTGACACACTCGTCTTCACGCGCATCGACCGATTGGCTCGAAGTGCTGAGGATTTGCTGCGGATCACCCGCCAGCTTGACGACAAGGGTGTAACCGTCCGAGTGCTCGATCAATCTATCGATACCTCTGATGCCGCAGGGAAAGCCTTTCTGGGCATGCTTGCAGTGTTTGCAGAATTCGAGACCAACATCAGGAAAGAGCGGCAGATGGACGGGATCGCCAAGGCAAAGGCGAAAGGAACGAAGTTCGGACGCAAGCCAGCGCTGACCGAAGAGACCATTTCTGCAATCCGTCAGTCCCGCGAGGATGGCAAGACCGTGCCACAGATCATGAAAGAGACAGGCCTGTCGAAAGCGACTGTGTATCGGGCGTTAGCTGTCGCCTGACTGCAATCTGAAGAGATCTCCCAAAGAGTGTGCCTATTGAGGGAAAAACGCCTTTCGCGCCCCTCATCGTCACAAACCAATTGCATGCACAAATTGCCACCCCTGTCGGACCTGCTTTCGCGGTGGATTTGTCATGCAGCACACTCAAGGAAACTCATGAAGACAAAGAACTTGACGTTCAGGCTAAACGCCACCGACCTGTTCCGATTTGGGGTTATCATCGATCATCTCAACAGCAACGGAGCAAATGCCCAACAAGTGGATGCTCTTCGGCTTGCTCTGCTGCTTGCCTTTGAGCAATTGCAAAATGACAAAGGGAGGGAAGCTGATGCAGACTAATGCAAACTCTCTCCCCAAACTGCCACCGCTCTGGGCAGGCTCGGAGTTGATGAAGTTGGACTTTCCAGAGCCAGAACACTTGCTCGGCAAGTGGTTGCCTTCCGGTTCTCTTTGCATGATTTATGGATCAACAGGCATAGGCAAATCTTGGTTTGCAATGTCGGTTGCTCTGGCAGTCGCGAACGGTCGAGATCTGCTGGACTGGGAAGCTTCGGAGCCACGAAGGGTTGCCTACTTTGAAGCCGAAATGAACCAAGCGGAGACGAAAAGCCGACTGGTTGCACTGAATGGTGGCCCTCTGCCTGACTTCTTTATGCTTTGCTCGGGGACTGGGCCGCAGGGGGCACTCCCTTCGATTGACGACCGAGAAGCGCAAGACCTGTATCTTGAACAGATCCTTGAACACGACATCGAGGTCGTGGTGTTTGACAATCTCTGCTCCATCGTCACCGAAGCATCCATCAGCGAAGACACCACGTGGCTACCCGTTCAGAGCTTCTTTCGGGAACTGCAGAGTGCAGGCATCACAGTCTTGCTTGTTCATCATGCAGGCAAGAACGGGGACTATCTTGGAACATCCCGCATGACCCAGAACATGAACACGGTCATTGAGGTGTCGCGGCCCCAAGGTACTCCCGCTGGCAGTGGCGCTGTCATTGAGATTGTCTTCAAGAAAGATCGAGGCGGTGGAGGTAATCCGGGGCAAACCCTCAAGCTGATCGAAGGGGAGACTGGCGGCTTGGGCTGGCAAGTCATCGGAGGCTCGTCAGTGGACCCGGTCGAAGAAGCTATCGAGGCGCTCGAAACACGAGAGTTTGCCAACCAGCAAGAGTTGGCGGATCACCTTGGCATCAGTCAGCCCAAACTGTCCGGCCTATTCAGCAAGGCGATGAAGAACGGACGGCTGGAGCAAGGGGAACACAACAAGATTTTCCATAAAGTACGAACAGAGCGAAAGACGAATAGTGAACAGGACGAATAACCGCAAGGGCTGACTTATCGGACTTATCAGCATGTCGACGTGGGAGGATGTTGTAGTGTCATGCTGCAACACCTCCAGTGAATAGCCGGTCCCGATCAATTATTATTTTATTTCTCTCCTAGGGGAATAATAATCGGGGCTGGTCCTTTACTGCTCGCTCCGATCTGTTTTTTCGCTTTGCGCTTGCCATGTTTCGATTAAAAACAGGGCCATAGATCCAACAAGGTTTACAGTCAATGCAGCATGGCGAGCTTGGTCGGCAATTCGAGATCTTCCTCCAGCATGCGCATCGCCTCCCTTATTTCGAAGGGAACCTAAGTGGTGGAAGCGGTGAATTTTGCTCCAGAAAATTGTATCAACCCCATCGTAGCCGCTGCACTCAGAATTTCCCCCATACCCCCCAGTAGCACAAACCGCTGTTCAAGTCGGGCTTGATGCTGGTACAAGATTATGCTACGTATGCGTCAAGCAATGAGAAGCTAAGTGTATGAATTAATTGAGAATTATTAAGGTTTGGCGAATGTCCCTGTCTCTCCGCCATTAGCTTTTATAAGCTGCTGAAATTTAAAGATTTTTCAGATTAAGAAAAGCATCTCCCCACATCGTTCAATCTAATTGGCTCGTCATTCGATGAGTGAAGGCATTTAAGCGCTCCACTTTGCTACCATTCTGACAAAGTTTGACTTTTCCGTGACCAAATGCCAGCTCCGCAGACTTGTGAGACATGCGCTTGAGAGTCGAAATCTTGTATCCTCCGAGTGTGTGTCTGGTAAGGGTGGAAAGCTGCCGTTTGGTGCAAGTGTGAGGCCTCTGATGTCGCGGGCTAAAGCGGCCATTTGAAGGGCCACGAGGCGCATCTGGCTGTGGCCTTTGGTTCGGGCGGCTTTCTGATCCAAAGCTGCTAATGATGCGCATCATTATATCATTTCATTGTAACTATGACCCATCCGGATTTTTCAGTTCTGCCTGTTTTGCAAAAAAGAGCCGATAAAAGACGGGTGCTGCTATTAGGGTCAGAATTGTGGCAAAGCCCAACCCTCCCATAATTGTCACCGCCATGGAGGCGAAAAAGGCGTCCCATAGCAAGGGCAGCATGCCCAGAATAGTTGTGACAGCAGCCAACAGTACGGGACGGACGCGAGTGGTAGAAGCTCTCACAATGGCTTTGTTGAGCGCCAAGCCCTCCTGCCGAACCAGATCGATCTCTTCCACAAGTACAATACCATTCTTGATCAACATCCCTGAAAGGCTGAGTAGGCCCAAAAGGGCTGTGAAAGAGAAAGGAATGCCAGTCGCAAGCAGACCGATCGCCACTCCATTGACGGCCATGGGAACAAGCAGCCAAATGATCAATGGTTGGCGCAGTTTACCGAACAGCAATATGGAAATCACAATCATGACCACGAGTGTCACGGGTAGCTTGAGAGCAAGGCTCTCTTGGGCCTGAGATTGCGTTTCATATTCACCACCCCACTCAAAATGGTAGCCCGATGGCAATTTCATGGCCTCAATGGCCGGTCGAACTTCTTCCAGCACAGAAGCGGCATTTGTCCCGTCAACGACACCAGACAGAACCGTCAATGTATAAACCCGATCGCGACGCTGGATATGAGTATTTTCTATTTCAGGCGAAAGCCCCTCGACCACGCCGGAAATGGGTATATATCTACCTGCGCTCTGAGCAAAAACCGGCTGATCCATCAGATAAGATGACTGCCGTTCTGTTGTCGCGGAAGTGCGAAGCATGATGGGAATACGCCGGTCACCTTCACGATAAATACCTGCGGTGAGGCCTTCTGTCGCCATTTGCAGCATATTGGATATGTCACCACGGGAGACTCCCGCAATCAGAGCCTGATCTTCGACATAATCGGGGCGCAAGACCAGCTCCTGCTCGTACCAGTCCTGCCGCACATTTGCGACCCGATCAGACGCGGCAAGCATTCTTGCTTTGGCTTCATCTGCAAGCTGGCGCAGTTTTTTCGGGTCTGGCCCAGAAAAGCGTCCCTGAATGGGCGTGCCTCCCCCAGGGCCAAAGGCAAGACGCTCGGTCCGAAACAGGCCGTCAGGCAACGTTGATTCCGCAAATGTCGTTAAGTCCTCACGCAGCGATGGAATATCCTCAAGGCTTCTTGCCCGGATGATGAGATGCCCATAGCTTTTCAGGCTTTCTTCCGCTTGATAAGTGAGCATGAATCGGGAGGCTCCACGACCGATAAAAGTGGCCGTCGAGACGACATCTTCCCGCTGTGAAAGCCAGCTTTCCAGAATGTGCATATCCGCTGAAGTCTTCTTGATGTCGGTGCCTTGAGGCAATTTGTAATGCACGAAGAATAGTGGCGTATTGCTGGGAGGAAAGAATTCCTGCTTCACCTGACCAAAACCGGCATAACAGATGGCAGTCAGCAAAATCAGCCCTCCAACCACGAACCAGCGCAACTGCAAGGCACCATTGAGCAACGAGCCATAGGCTCTGAAAATCAACCCGTCATATGGATCTTGGCCGCCATTTTTGCCGCTTCGAAACAGATAGTGTCCCAAGAGAGGCGTTACAGTGACTGCCAACACCCAGGATAGCAGTAGGGATATGGCGATGACGGCAAACAGAGAGAAAAGAAACTCCCCCGTTGCATCAGAGCTAAGGCCGATGCCTGCAAAAGCCATGATTGCAATCACTGTCGCGCCAAGCAACGGGATCTGGGTTTTGGACGCAACATTGCCAACAGCATCACGTGAGGTCTTGCCCATTCTCATTTCGCTTTGCATGCCCTCTGCGATGACAATAGCATTGTCCACCAGCATACCCATTGCAATGATGAGAGCACCTAGCGAAATGCGCTGCATCTCAATGCCGAACCATGCCATGAAAAACAAAGTTCCCACGACTGTAAGCAACAGCGTTGAACCCACGACAATAGCAGCGCGCCAGCCCATGAATAGCCCCAGAATAGTGATCACGATGGAAATGGACAGGGCCAGATTGATCAGGAAATTGTCCGATGCTTGCTCAACCACCAGATGCTGCTGATAAATGGGATGAAACTCTACCCCGTAAGGGATATCTTGCATCAAAGCTTCGAGACGACTGTCAACACGGTGACCGATGTCAACGATGTTAAGGTCTTCCCGTCCGGATATACCTAAAGTGAAAGCCCTTTCTCCATCAAACCGAACGAGACGATTGGGATTGTCATTTGTGGCTCTAGATACGCTTGCAAAGTCATGGATGGATATCAATTTTCCAGAAGCGCCAATGGTTAGGTTACCAATTTGCTCGACAGAGGAAGATCCTTTCGGAGCGGCAAGACGCGTGATCTGTCCCTGCTCATGCAGAGCCCCCGTTTTGTTGACAGGATTGGCTGTGCTAATCGCTTGCATTATGGATGAAGGAGACAGAGCCAGATTGTTGAGAATGGCTTGGTTGGGTTCAACATAAATCACTTCATCTGGCAGACCATCCAACTCTACGCTGGCCACGCCATCTACCGCCAATAGATTACGCCTTAGATAGCTTGCCAGATCATGGATCTCGGAGTCACTGAATCCCGGAGTGGTTACGGCCATAAAGATCCCGTACACATCACCAAATCCATCATTTACCTGTGGCGCACGTGCTCCATCTGGCAAATCTCCGACAGCATCAGAAACCCTGTGACGCAGCTTGTCCCAGATCTGAGGTAGCGCGTCTGGACCGAATTCCATGCGGATATTGACCGTAATGCGGCTGAGGCCGGGAGAATTTGACGATGTGATATAGTCGATTTCCGACATTTGCTGAATGGCAGATTCCAAAGGCTCGGAAACTTCTCTTGATACGTCTTCGGCCGAAGCCCCCGGATACTGGGTGATGACTACGGCCGTCTTGATGGAGAAGGCTGGATCTTCAAGTCTACCCATGGAAACGAATCCCCAGAAGCCACCAATCAGGCAACCTAGAATGAGGATCCAGGTCAGCAGCGCCTTGTCTATGGACGCACGGGCGATAGACAAGGGTGTGCTGGATGGAGACGCGTTGGAAGAGGCAGTGCTGGGCATGGACTAGTCTCCAATTCCTTCAAAACGGCGAACAGTCTGTCCCTCTGTTAGAAGAGTTGCGCCGGTTGCAACGATTTCTGTTCCAGCTTTCAAGCCACTTTTCTGAATGATGGACGCATCTTCGCCGATTTTTATGGATACTGGCTCGCGCGAGACCGTTCCCTGGTTCTTGTCATCAGGGGATGGATGAAAGACCAATACCCCGGGGTTGCCCGCCGCATCATAAACCAATGCCGTTTTGGGTAGCAGAATACGCGTTGGTTTGCTGGCTGTAGACTTGACGGTGACCGATACAGAAGAGCCAGGGAATATGCGATGGTCTTTCGGTGTATCGGTCAGAGCAAGGGTCAGACGATATGTTTGAGTGATACTGCCGGCATCCGTCTCGAATTCGCGAATTTCAAGTGGATAGCTAGTCTCAATGCCGGGAAAAGAAGCGCTGAAAGCAACTGAACCATTGGTTGAGCGCTGAGCCAAAATTTCTGGTATTTCGATATCCACGTGCAATTCAGAAACATCTTGCAACCGCACCACGGCCGTTCCGGCAGAAACCGTTGTGTAATTTGCCACTTCACGCCGAGCAACAAGTGCGTCAAACGGAGCGGTGAGCGATGCATCCTGGCGTTCATCACGAGCACGGTCCAGCGCTATTTGGGCAAGGGCATAGGCGGTCTGGGCATCTTCCACCTGAGTGCGGGAAATGCTGGTTCCTTGCAGTTTTTCATAGCGCCTCAACTCCCGCTCTGCTTTTTGCAGATTTATCTGGGCTTCTTTTAGCACCCGGTCGAAATTTTCCAGATCGAGTTGAGCGACCAGATCACCTTTGTTCAGGCGAGATCCTTCCTTGATCGGAAAGTTGACGATCTGGCCCCCAACCTGAAAAGCAAGGTCTACGGTTTCGCGTGCCCTGATCTGTCCAAAGAAGCGACGTTGTACAGTTTCTTTAGCCGGTTCCAGCAACAGTAATTTGACCGGTCGTGGTTCGCTGGCTGCCAGGGCTCCCTGACCGATTAGCAATCCGGCGATGAGCGGCAAGAGATAGTGCTTCTTCATTAGATAGGTCCTCGCGCTTTTTCAAAAAACCGATTAGAAAGTCAGTTCAGAAAATATATTTGCGATTTGTTGAGGGGTGATGGCGTCGGGCTTCTGCATCCATAACCGAATGATGCCAAGAGTTGCTCCGGTAAAATAGTGGGCCACGATTAAGCGTTTCTCGGGTGGCATTTGCGCAATGTCTTTTTCCACACTCTGTTCAATTAGTTTGAGCACCAGACGACTAAAGCGTCGTTCGGGGAGAACGACCGGCATCGTGCTAAAAAGGGCCTGCATACGAGGGTCTTCCCGATCAAGGTTTTCAAGCAAAATCTGGATCAACCGTGTTGTGCGTTCCTGTTGGCTGCATGGCGTAAATTGCTCGTTCAGATCATTATGAAGTGCTTCCAACTCCTCCAGAATCTCTTCCAGATATTGATCAAGCATATCGGCTAGATCCCGATAGTTAGCGTAGAAAGTTGGGCGTGTAACCTTCGCTTCCTTGCACAAATCTCCAATCGATATGCTACGCAAATCATGCTCCGTCAGAAGGGCTTTTAGGGCAGATTGCATTCTTGTGCGGGATTTCAGTTTTCTTTTATCCATATGGCACTCGTATCATTTTAATTTACACTTGTAAAATAAAATGATTGCGTTGTCTAAAGTTGGTTTCGGTGCGGAGATCTGTAAGCGCGAGGGAACAAATCGTGTTTGACGCAGTGCGTCGGTGAACGCAAATGGTGTTCGAAGGTTGCGGACCTCACCACCGCGCCGGATGCAAACTCAGATCAGGTATTGCTTCTTGTAGCCCTTCTCTCAACCACAGCCTTGACTGTAGCGCCAGCGTCTTTTGTAGATCTTTTGCCTACGGGAGGAAAGGTCATTGCCGGCTCGGCGACGATCTGTCAGTCCGACGCAGACATGACTGTAACCCTTGGGGCCGGAAAAGTGATCATCAACTGG